>NZ_JAMPKE010000007.1:0-228724 GCF_039961955.1 Trichocoleus sp. DQ-A1 | reverse complement strand
CGTGAAACCACCGAAACCGAATCTCAGAACTACGGTTACAAATTCGGACAAGAAGAAGAAACCTACAACATCGTGGCAGCCCACGGCTACTTCGGTCGGTTAATCTTCCAATACGCTTCCTTCAACAACAGCCGTTCCTTGCACTTCTTGTTAGGTGCATGGCCCGTCGTCGGCATCTGGTTCACCTCTTTGGGAATCAGCACGATGGCATTCAACCTGAATGGTTTCAACTTCAACCAGTCAGTGATTGACAGCCAAGGTCGGGTCATCAACACTTGGGCAGATGTCATCAACCGCGCCAACCTGGGTATGGAAGTGATGCACGAGCGCAACGCTCACAACTTCCCCCTCGACTTGGCAGCAGGTGAGTCCACCCCAGTGGCTCTGGTTGCTCCCAGCATCAATGGCTAATCGCTAGAAACTCTAGCTAAATAAAAACGCTCTCCGCAAGGGGGGCGTTTTTTGTTTGGGGAAATAGAAAAAGCAAAGGACGTACAAGAAGCGATCGCACCCGATACAGAACTTTGCTTGATAAGGTGAGCAAGCGTGCTGGAGTACGTGTGGCTGCTGATAAGTAGATAGGAAAATTAAAAAAATATAAGCTCTCTCTCCTCTTACCTCTGCGCCCTTTGCGTCCTTGGCGGTTCGTTTAAATAAAAACAGTTGCAGCGAGATGCGCGATCGCTTCCCATCTCAATCGCGATCGCTGTTAAGATACAAATCGCTATGCATCCTCCTTAAGTATTATGGGCAATACCTTCGGGCATCTATTTCGCATCACTACATTTGGCGAGTCCCACGGCGGTGGCGTCGGGGTGATTATCGATGGGTGTCCACCGCAATTGGAAATTTCTGCCGAAGAAATTCAGGTAGAACTCGATCGGCGGCGTCCGGGACAAAGTAAAATCGTCACACCCCGCAAAGAAGCTGACACCTGCGAAATTCTTTCCGGCGTATTTGAAGGCAAAACCTTGGGAACGCCAATCGCAATTTTGGTGCGAAACAAGGACACTCGCCCCCAAGATTATGATGAGATGGCACAGAAATATCGCCCTTCTCATGCTGATGCGACTTACGATGCTAAATATGGCATTCGCAACTGGCAGGGGGGCGGCAGATCCTCAGCGCGGGAGACAATTGGACGAGTAGCCGCTGGCGCGATCGCTAAAAAAATCCTTCATCAAGTTGCTGGAGTTGAAATCATCGCCTATGTCAAGCGCATCAAAGACTTAGAAGGCGTTGTCGATCCCAACACTGTCACTTTAGAACAAGTAGAAAGTAATATTGTCCGCTGTCCGGACGCCGAATGTGCAGAGCGGATGATTGAAAAAATTGAGCAGGTAGGGCGAGAAGGCGACTCTATCGGCGGAGTTGTAGAATGTGTTGCCCGTCATCTACCCAAAGGGCTAGGTTCGCCAGTATTTGATAAGCTGGAAGCAGACCTGGCTAAAGGTGTCATGTCTCTACCAGCAAGTAAAGGATTTGAAATTGGCTCTGGTTTTGCCGGTACTTTGTTATTGGGCAGCGAGCATAATGACGAATTCTCGATTGACGAAAGTGGCGAAATTCGCACCAAAACGAACCGTTCCGGCGGGATTCAGGGGGGCATCTCCAACGGAGAAAATATTATTCTTCGGGTGGCATTTAAACCAACAGCCACCATTCGCAAAGAACAGCGCACCGTGACCCGCGAGGGTGAAGAGACTATACTAGCAGCTAAGGGGCGTCACGACCCTTGCGTTTTGCCCAGAGCGGTGCCTATGGTAGAGGCAATGGTGGCTTTGGTGCTTTGCGATCATTTGCTACGCCATCAGGGTCAGTGCGGTACTTTAAAGCCTTGAGAGTGAAATGGAAACCAGCCCTTCTTCCGAGTTTTTGCTTCAGTTTTGGGGTGTGCGAGGCAGTATCCCCTCCCCTGGAAAAGATACCGTTCGCTACGGTGGCAATACTTCTTGTATAGAAATGCAAATCGGTGGGAAACGCCTGATTTTTGATGGCGGCACCGGCTTGCGCCTTCTATCTAAGGATTTGATAAACCAGCAGCAGTCAGTAGAAGCTTATATGTTTTTTACTCACTACCACTGGGATCATATTCAAGGAGTGCCATTTTTTAAGCCAGCTTTTATGGAGGGCAATTGCTTCCACATTTATGGGGCAGTGCCACCGGATGCAGACTCCATGAAACAGCATTTCTGCGATCGCGTGATGCACTCAAATTCTCCAGTGCCCCTGCAAGGCATGGAAGCTGACTTGAAATTTTACGAGTTAATTTGTGGCGATACCTTTCAGGTGGATGATATCACCATTGAAACCGGCCCGCTGAACCATCCCAACGGCGCGATGGGATATCGGGTGACGTGGCAGGGGCACACCGTGTTCTACTGTACGGATACGGAACATTTGCCGGATCGCCCAGATGAAAATGTGCTGCACTTAGCCCGCGAAGCCGATGTCTTGATTTACGATGCCATGTACACCGATGAGGAGTATAACAACCCCAAATCTCCCAAAGTCGGCTGGGGGCACTCTACTTGGCAGGAAGGGGTGAAAGTAGCGCAGGCAGCAGGTGTCAAGCGGTTGGCAATCTTTCACCACGAACCGAACCACAGCGATGACTTTCTCGATCAAATTGAGACACAAGTTCAAGAAGTCTCGCCCGGTTCGTTCCTTGCCCGTGAAGGGATGATTGTGCAGGTAAATTAAAAAATGCAAAATTAAAAATTAAAAAATAAGATTGTTTATTTTTAATTTTTAATTCTTATCGGTCGCGCATAAAAGCCCAGATGGTTCGCCACTGGGCGCTGTCGCATGGGGATTCGAGTATGAATCGGTGAATTGAGCGATGCTCCTAACACTTCGTTAGGCTTCCCTCCAGGACGCGCTACCACCAGCGTTGTCGAACCGCCGCCATCCAAGTTCAGCGCCCGATAAACACCCAACTCGGCAAGAATATTTTGTAGCTCAATTATACTGACGCCCTCACTATAGAAACGCTGGCGACCATCAACCAGAATTAACCACAATTTCTCGCCGCTTTCATCAGTCGCAACCACTGTGCGCGGAAATAACTTTTTTTGATCGCGGTTATCTTTCATCACCACTAAGTTGCCGCGTTCGATGATGATTTCGCCGCCTGCCAAAGCTTGAGCCGTATCCGCAGGACAACTCGCCTTGCTGATTTGGGCACGATTATCCTGAGAAAAACACAAAACGGGCCAGCCTCGCTCAAACGCAGAGTAGGTGACGCCGTTAGAAATCGCCTGCCCCAATACGTTCACGGGTTCGCCGCTGTGGGGATAATATAACAGCCATTGCTCTTGGAATGGGTAAAAAAAGCTACCATTGATTGCCAATTGCAAGTTAAATTCCCGCAAAAAGTCACTGGTCGTTTGTGCTACGGTTTCTTTTCCTTGGGTGGGTTTTCCTGGCGTTACTAACACCCCAATTCCTGGCGCTTTTAGGTCGATAGTGACAACGTGGATCGTTAGGGGGCGCGGTGTTGAGCGGGGAATGCGCCGATAAACGATACCTTGAAATAGCGGTTGCTGAACGTCGGTGCGGGGTGGACGACTGAGACACGAAACGCCATAGAAGACACTATAGAGTCCCAGAGACAACAGCACCAGACTAAGGGCAATGGCACTGAGCGATCGCTTCCAGGAAATTTTGCGTCGTTTGCTCATGCTGGTTGAGGATTTTTCGACCACCGATTATCCCAAGATATCTTCTCATTTTGAAGCAAGGGCCGCGATCGCATTCTCAGCGCATTCTCATAGCTAAGAGCGATCGCGCATCATTGAATAGCACTTAGGATAAAAAAGAGTTTTAAGTTCGTAGGACGCAAGCCATGCGATTACAGTGGTTACTGTGGGGATCAATCCTCAGCGTTGGGCTGTCAGCACTGCCCGCTCAAGCACAGATAACAGATGCTAAAGTAGCGGCATTCGCAGAAGCGCTCAGGAAGGCAGCACCCCAAACCGGAAAACAGGACGATGGACTCTACAGCGACTGGCAAATCAAACTAAACAACATTTCTCGCTGGTCAAAACAATGCACCGGACGTGCCCTAAGCACAGCGGAATTTGAAGCAAATCCCGCCACCGCACGGAAAGTTGTAGAGTGCATCATGGGCAATATTCTTCGCCAACAGTATCAAGCCGCGGGTAACAATGAATCCGTAGCAGTACAACGGGCGGCTGCTTGGTGGATGACAGGCGATCCCACCCGCTATAACAGTAAAGACATCGCTTCCTACATCCAAAAAGTTTCTGGTTTTTACCAGCAGTCGCGTTCAACTTCATCCGCAGTACCGCCTGCCTCAACCCCACCCAAACCTGCTACCCAACCAGCGGCTAAACCAACTCCAACTCCCACGCCATCACCATCACCCACCTCAAACCAGCCACCCGCAAAACCCCCTGTCACAACGGCGGCGGCTACCAATTCAGCAAAGATTTCTGATACCCATGTAGGGGCACTGGTGGAAGCGTTACGACGGGCAGCACCGCAAACTGGCACCGCTGATGATGGACTCTACAGCGAGTGGCAAGTTAAACCAGATAATATACCCGGCTGGTCAAAACAATGCATCAATCGGGAACTAACACCGACACAATTTGAAGGCAGTCCCGTAACCGCACGAAGCATTTTGGTGTGTGTCATGCGCGACGTGTTGCGGGACGAGTTTCAGGCGAGTGGCAACAATGAGGTGGTAGCGGTACAACGGGCGGCTTCCTGGTGGATGACGGGCGATCCCACCCGCTATAACAGCAACGAAACCGGCCCTTATACAGAAAAAGTTCTTGGTTTCTATCAAGAGTTGCGCTCAACTTCATCGGCTTCACCACCTACCTCTAACCAGGCAGCTACAAATTCAGCGACAGAGCCGAAGTTATTTCCCCATCGCTAAACTGTTCGTAGTAGGGCAGAGGAACCTAGAACAGGGAGCAATTTCCTTTTAAGGGTAGGTTATTTTTCCTTCTTCCCCAACCAAGTCCGGGAATACTGCTGATAGGAGGCTCTAGCTCCTATCGGCAGCAGCCAATCCAATTAACATTTCTAGTGCAGCGTGAATTCTCCTAAAGAAAAGGTATTTTCCCACTTCATGCTCAAGGAAATCCATGAGCAATCAGAAGTTGTCCGAACTTGTTTAGAGGCTTTCTCAGAAATTCGTTTTAACGATAAACAGCCACGGCATGAATTGACTCAACAACCTCTAAACTTAGGTTTATCATCCAACTTTTACGATGGTATAGACCAGATTAAAATTCTTGCTTGTGGTAGTAGTCTTCATGCCAGCTTAGTAGGTAAATATCTATTAGAGCAAGTGGCTAAAGTGCCAACAAGCGTACACTATGCCTCAGAATTTCGGGATGCACCATCGCCTCTAACTCCGAATACTCTCATTGTTGGCGTTACCCAATCTGGAGAAACAGCAGATACTCTCGCTGCCTTAGAAATAGAAAAACAGCATTGTTCTGGTGACACTCGATTTTTAGGAATTACCAATCAGGCGGGAAGTTCCTTAGAAAAGCTAGTAGATCGTACAATTCATACTTTGGCAGGAAGTGAAGTAGCGATCGCTGCCACCAAAACCTTTGTCGCTCAGTTGATAGCGTTCTACTGTTGGGCGCTTGATGTAGCATACTGCCGTCAAACTCTATCGAGCGATCGCCTGCATCAAATTCTCACGGAATTGCACCGAATCCCCGAGCAAATTGATTTAATTTTACAAAGCCAAAAGCACGTCATCGAGCAGCTAGCCAAAGATTTTACCCATACCCAAAACTGCATTATTTTAGGGCGCGGGATTAATTTTCCTATCACTCTAGAAGCAGCACTAAAACTGAAAGAAACCAGCTATATCCACGCAACAGGTTATCATGCTGGAGAGTTTTTGCACGGCCCAATTGCGATGCTAGATTCTTCTGTGACTGTAGTAGCGATCGCAATGCCCGGAGTTGTTTATGAAAAAATCCTTGCTAATGCCCAAAAAGCAAAAGCAAGGGGGGTTCAGCTCATTGGGGTGACATCCACAAACAATCCAGAAATTACAGGCATCTTTGATCGGGTATTGACTGTCCCGGAGGTGGACGAATTACTTTCTCCGATCCTGACAGTTATTCCGCTGCAACTCTTAGCCTATTACGCGGCTGTTCATCGGGGATTGGATGTTGACCGCCCCAGAAATTTGACGAAGACTTTGGCTGTGGATTAACCTGTTGATTTCAGAAATTGCGATCGCTTAATTCCCATTTCCTGGCAAGAAGTAACGTAGTCGCCATTGTCCGCGAGTCCGCACAAAACTGACGCGGTAATCGGTTTCTGAATCGTACACATAGCGGTTGAGAACCCAACCTTTTTTACCATTCCCGAGTTTCACTGGCGTCCAACCATCGATAACCTTTTCCTTCACCTCTTTCTGCATCTGCTCTGGTAGGCTGTTAAAGGTGTTGCCATCAAACCCTACAAAATCGTAAGACACAACCCCCACAACTTTGCTACCTGCCCCAGGGTTTGCACGGACATTCACATTTTGTCCTAAAATTGCCAGTTGTCCAACATTCGGTTTATCTGGGCGAATTGACTCCAGTGCTTTTGCGATATCTGGACACACCCAAACATCAGATCCCGGTTCTTTGTTCGCCACTTTTGCCTGATTGTCGGTAGCACAACCTAAACTAAGTGCCTTATCCATGTATGCCCAAAATTTAGAATTTTTGTCATCAATGTTGTAGCTGTCCAAATTGAGCGTACCGCCATAGTTCCATTCAGTTTCTGAGGTGACAAGCGTGCGAATAAAATTAGCATCCCGCCGACTAATGGCATCTAAAAGACGCACGCGAAACTGAGAAAACGAACTTTTGTCTGGCGGAGTTGTTTGAGTCCCAGTTGGTTTTGGAGTCGGCGGCGTATACGGTGGGGGCGATACCGCCACAGACGGGGGTATTGTCGGTTCTAGTGTCTCCGTTGTCGCCGGAGGAGCTGGAACTTCAGTTGTGGGTTGTGGTGGTTGGCTGTTGCGGTAGCTAATCGTTGCTAAAGTGGAACCTGCGATCGCTCCTATAGCGATCGCGCATATTATTAAAATTTGATAAGGTTTCATTCTCCCCTCCTGTTCGATATTCCAAGTTCCTACGTTTTCAATGCCTTATCTTTGGCGGAGCCAGTGCAAATCCTGCTTGTTTGCTTTTACTGCTTTCAGGATTAACTTGCTAAAGCGGTTGGGTATTGATTCCCATTTTTTTACTCATAGAAATACCCTCACCAATCATTTTTTGACGAGGAAATAACTTATAAAACTGATTTTGAGCTTTTTAAGTAGCAAGCTTCATCAAGGGGATGCCAGTTTGTTAAGCTGCCACATGATTTCTAAGTTATTTTCGTGACTAAAGCTTTTTTGATTGAGTGCCATTTTAAATAACTTTCACAACCTCATTGGCTTTTCTATGGTTAATGATTATGATCTAAAACAAATTATTTTCATAAGATTTTTCCTTGGTCTTTGGCGATACACATCAGATACCTCATCCCCTGAGATGGGAGTGCGGCTACGCTAGAAGAAAGAGAGATAATAAGAAACTGAAGTGTAGCGCTTAAACAGGTGAATTGATATCAGCTCGCTCTCAAACTTTTTACTAAATTAGACGCTTGATTGAGCTAAATGTTTCCCTCTGTAAGCTTGAGAAATCTAAAACAACTTTTTATATTTTATCAATTAATAATAGACCGAGATAATGCAGCGAGCCTAAACGATTCATGAAGGTGATATCCTCGAATTCTCTAAGAATTCGAGGATATGAACCGCTGGTCCGCCACTTAAATGGGATTGCTATATAAGCAACCGTTCCCTTTTTCCTTTAGGAAAAGATTTTTTTAGAAGATATCTGAAAGGAATATTGGCATCTTGTCTGGGCTTTCACTCTCAGGAAATAAACTGCTGCACCCAATAGGAAACTTCTGCCCAAAAGCGGAAGCCTTTGTTGAGCAATGGTGTAATAACCAACTATAATTTTCCCACTACCAATTCCTAAAGTCCTGAGTTACCAGAACTGCTAATGATGCTATGACGGTGTCTTTTCTTAGGATCTCGTTGCTTTGCCTGCCACCTAGCTTTCCAATCTCGAAGCGCGATCGCTGTTCTGGCGGTAGGAGAAACATAATTTGGTGAATTTGCTTCTGATTTTTTCTTATCCGAATCTTTCCCTGAAGGACGCTGAGTTGTCATAAACTGCGCTAAATTGTCTTGAGGCGATTCCCAGCCAAATGCCTGCATAATCGCTGTTGCAGATTGATAACGTTCGCGTAAAGAGATTTTCAGCATTCTGTTGAGAATTTTGCCAAAGTCTTTACTGACTGATATCGTGTCCTGCCACTGAATCTCACCCGTAGAGCGATCGCTATCAAATTCTAGCGGCGCTTTCCCACTCAACAAGTAAAGACACGTTACGCCTAACGAATAAATATCGCTGGCATAAACAGGACGCAGTGAAAATTGTTCCGGCGGTGCAAATCCAACCGTGCCGATAAACTGGGTGGTTTGCTTCTGACCTCCTGTATCGCTTAAAGGAACCATCTCCTCTTTGACAGCTCCAAAGTCAATCAGTACCAGCCTCCCATCGTCCTGGCAACGGATGATGTTCTGGGGCTTAATATCGCGGTGAATTACATTATTGCCGTGGATGTACTGCAACAATGGCAGGATTTGACGGAGGAAATATTTAACGCCTTCTTCCGATAAGGGACCTCCGCGCCGCACCAAGCGTGCGAGGGTATACCCTCGTACATATTCTTGAACTAAATAGAATTCTCCCTCGTTTACAAAGTAATCTAGCAGCATGGGAATTTGGGAATGGCTGCCCAACTTACTGAGGGTTCTTGCTTCTTGCTCGAAGCGTTTCCGCGCTGTTTGCAGTCCAATCGGATCGCTAAACTTGGGACACAGCTGCTTAATCACGCACAAAGGATCGCCTGGCAAGTTGGCATCTCTGGCTAAAAAGGTGATACCAAAGCCACCTCTTCCCAACATTCGCAGGATCTCATAGCGATCGCGGAACAACTGCTCGGTACCACACAGCTGCCCTAGTTCAGTTTGCTGTAAAACATCTGAGTGAAAAGTTGACAGATTTGTGGGTGGAAAATTCATGACCGTCACTGGCAGGAGGAGGGCAGGAGGGGGGCAGGATCTGCGCTATGCTCCTAGTCTAGATCCCAGTTGTGATAAAAAGCAGAGCGTAATTTTTATTTCCTGATGGTATGGCAATCAGCGGGGATGCACAACCTTCCGCAGTAATATTCCCAGGTAGATCGTTCTGAATGTAGAGACCGGATGATTCGGTCTGTACAATTAAGATGCAAAATTTGCGAGCCAAATCGGGCTTATGACCATGAATACTACACTACAGCGTGTCTTTGACCAAGGTCGTGCTTTAAAAATTATTACCGGATTGAATAACTTCAATCCGGAGCGAGTTGCTGCCACCGTTAAGGCAGCCGACTTAGGCGGTGCTACTTTCGTCGATATTGCCGCAGAACCTAATTTGGTGCGGTTGGCTCGTCAGTTGACAAGCCTGCCAATTTGCGTATCAGCAGTAGAACCAGAACTGTTTGCGATCGCAGTGGAAGCTGGAGCGGATTTGATTGAGATCGGCAACTTTGATAGTTTTTACGCGCAGGGACGGCGGTTTGAAGCAGAAGAAGTGTTGGCGCTGACGCAAGCAACGCGATCGCTGCTGCCAAATATTACCTTGTCTGTCACCGTGCCCCATATTCTGGAGCTAGATCGGCAAGTTCAACTCGCAGAAGCATTGGTAAAAGCCGGTGCCGATATTATCCAAACCGAAGGAGGCACTTCCTCAACCCCGACTCACGCCGGTACGCTGGGACTGATTGAAAAAGCGGCTCCTACCTTAGCAGCAGCTTACGAAATTTCCCGCGCTGTTTCCGTCCCAGTCCTGTGTGCTTCCGGAATTTCTAGCGTTACTGCACCAATGGCGATCGCTGCCGGTGCTGCGGGTGTCGGCGTCGGTTCTGCCATCAACCAACTCAACAGTGAAGTCGCGATGGTAGCGGCTGTTCGTAGCTTGGTGGAAGCACTATCCACTGTCAGCCGCGAACGCATTCATGCGTAATCCCTAAGCGGTCGGAGTGATGAGTGATGAGTTTTGAATTTTGAATAAATCTTGGCTAAGGAACGTGGATTAAAAAACTTACACTGATGCACGTTCTGTAGGGACATGGCAGCGCCATGCCCCTACGCCAGAAATCGAGGTTAATCAATCAACCCTCAAAACTCAAAATTCAAAACTCAAAACTTATCCCAAGCAATCTTTCAAGCTGTAAACCACTTGCTCCTGTTCCGCCAGAGAAAGTTCTGGGAACATGGGCAAGGCCAAAACCTCGTGACAGACTTGCTCCACCACAGGGAAGTCCCCAGATTTATAGCCTAAATTCTTGTAGACCGGCTGTAGGTGTAAAGGCAGGGGATAGTAAACCATCGAACTAACGCCTTGCTGCTGTAGCTGATTGCGAACCTCATCCCGATAGCTGCCGTTACCGGATTGGGTGAGGCGAATCGTGTATTGATTCCAAACACAGCGACCTCCTGGCGTTTCTTGCGGCTTCACCACCCCAGGCACCGGCTCTAACAATCGGTGGTACTGCTGTGCAACCGAGCGACGCAGGTCATTCCACGTATCCAGATAACGCAGTTTAATTTGCAGAATGGCGGCTTGTAGAGCATCCAAGCGGCTATTGATGCCAGTTGCTTCATGATGGTAGCGATCGCGCATTCCATGCTCCCGCAGCATCCGTATAGCAGAAGCGATCGCTGGATCGTTCGTCGTCACCGCACCGCCATCCCCACAAGCACCCAGATTCTTAGTAGGAAAGAAACTAAAGCAGCCAATATGCCCGATGCTGCCTACTTTAGATCCTGCCCACTCAGCGCCTGTGGCTTGGGCACAGTCTTCAATCACCGCTAGATTATGAGCCTGTGCTACGTCCATCACTGTCGTCATATCCACCGGCTGCCCAAACAGGTGAACTGGGATAATGGCGCGAGTTTTAGCGGTAATCGCCTTTTGCAGCTGATCGATATTGAAATTAAACGTATGGGCATCAATATCGACAAAAACCGGCGTCGCCCCCACCACGCTAATTACTTCAGCAGTGGCAATAAAGGTGAAAGGCGTCGTAATTACCTCATCCCCCGGCCCAATCTGTAAAGCCCTGAGAGCTAGATAGAGGGCATCTGTACCAGAGTTACACGCTACACACTCTGCAACGCCCGTGTAAGCTGCAAACTGTTGCTCGAAGCCTGCAACCGAAGGACCACCAATATAACGACCAGAAGCCAAGATGCCTAGAACGGCTGCATTCACTTCTTCACTGATAATTTTGTACTGCCGCGACAGGTCTAGGGGGGGAATATTATTCACTCGTTGACACCACAAATTTTTATCTACATAGAACCAAATTTTGCTCAGAAAGGGAATCCACGCCTCACCATCCTTTGTGATTCAGAATGCCGAACTTACAAAATTGTTTCGCAGAATTTGGCAGATAGAGGGACGATAACAGGAAAACGAAGCAGACCCACAGAGGACAAGGGGAGCATTCCTATTTTCACTCAGTCCTAACTCCTAACTCCTAACTCCTCAGCACTCAGTCCTCAGTCCTCAGTCCTCAGTCCTCAGTCCTCAGTCCTCAGTCCTCCGCCCTCCGCAATCAAAACTTCCTCAACCCTGGCAGAATTAGGGAGAAAGCAAGACCTCATTTTGAACTGTGGATTCTTTAATCGCACTGAACTTTACAGACCTTGTCTTGGCGTTGGGCATGATGGCAGTTGCCATTGGTTTATCCAGGATTCAACAACTCGGATTAGAAGGGCAATTGGCGATCGCGACTGGTCGCACTATTATCCAGCTGTTGGGCGTTGGATATGTATTAGCCTTTGTCTTCGCCTGGAAAAATCCTTGGGCAGTTTTGGCACTTTTGATGGTGATGCTGAGCATTGCCGCAATTGTTGCTCGCAATCGCATCGGCAAAAAAATTCCCCAAGTATTGCCCGTGGTGTGGGGGTCGATTTTGGTGAGTAGCGCCCTGACATTGAGTTACACCACTTTGTTGATCCTTCAGCCGCCCATTTGGTATGAACCCCAGTACCTGATTCCCTTAGCGGGAATTGTACTCGGAAATGCGATGAATGGAGCAGCGATCGCGGGCGAACGGTTGAGCAGCACCGTCAACGCTAGTCGCGCCGAAATTGAAACCCACCTGAGCTTAGGTGCAACACCACAACAGGCGGTTGCACAGTACCGCAAAGATTCCATCCGTGCCGGTTTGATTCCCACTCTCAACCAAATGATGGTTGTTGGAGTCGTGACACTACCGGGAATTATTACAGGTCAATTATTGAGTGGTGTTGACCCGCTGAATGCTGCATCCTACCAAATTTTAATTATGTTTATGCTTGCTTTTACCAACTTAGTGACAACTTTATTAGTCACTCAAGGGCTTTGCCGCCAGTTTTTTACTAGCGAAGCCCAACTCAAGAATCATTAAAAATAAAAAACGGATTTTTTTAAAAAATTCCTGGTTAGTTTAATTCAAATATTGCTAGTTTTATACGACCTTGCGTCTGTTGTTTATTGTTTTGACAAATGCAAGATGTAATCTTAATTTCCTTTGATGATGCCTACATATTTGAGCCACTCAAATGGGACGGAAGACGAAGCATAAGTGTAGCAACACAAAAATGAAATGGTATAAGTAGCAACAGCAAAAACTAACCCAATATCAGGATTTAGTGGGTTGAGATAGAAAACATAATCGACCCTAATTGAGACTTTTCCTCCTAGCTAACTTTAGGATATTTGTTAATCAATGAACCATCTGGAGTATAGAGTTCAAGAGGAATACGGGCGTTATCGCTAATCGCTTCCAGTGCGTCTCCTAGCGTTCGCAAATGAGCGGCTATACCAGCTTGAGCATTAGAATCTCCTCTCAATTGTGCGGCGTTTACGGTTTGCGTCACCATCTGCATATAAGCGGGTGTCAACTGAACTCTGATTAGCTGACTGGTGACAGTGTATTCACAGACTTTCGGCGTTCCAGCGCAGGTTTTAATAAGATCGGTACTCGCTTTTTGTAGCAGGCTGGCATACCCTAGTTGGATTTCTGCTTGCCTGAGTTCGGCTTTATAAGAACTCATTAGGGAATCGCCTTGATTGTAGAAAAAAGTACCTCTGGGAATTTTTTGAATGTTAACGATTGCATTGCGCCAGTTCAGCACCGCTAATGTCCATTGGTTGCGCTGTTCGTAATTTTTGGCATTGCGTGCGAGGGTTTGAGCGAAATTGTAGGCGTTAGCGGCAATTTGTTCTTTGTTTTTGCGATCGCGTGCTGCTGACAATTTGGGCAGATTTGTCGCCAGCAGTTGCTGCGCCTCCGGACGGGAAGTCGTGCCGACAGGAATCGCCTTGAGCCGATTGATTGCCATCTCCCAGTTCATTTCAGCCAGTCGCCAAGTGGCGATCGAATTAGCCACTCCTTCACGGGCTTCTGCTACCTGAAGCCCTTCTTTTGCAGCGTCGAGGTTTTTAAGCGCCTGTCGTTCGGCATTCACTCGCCCGTTAATCGCGGCTAAATTTATTCGATAGTCCTTAATTTTCTGCTGAGCCAGTTGGTAGACCGTGCTATTTTTGGGCACGGGTTCCAAAAGCGCGATCGCTTCTCGCCATAGCTTCTGAATTTCTAACCATTCTGTCGCTGAATGGGGAGGATTTTGGCTCTGTCTAGCCGCCGCCGAACCTTTACTCAAAGCCATTACCAGCTGATCGAGCAATTCGGCTTGCTGCGAATTGTCGTTCAATTGCTTCTGAGCTTCGGAATAAGAACCAGACCAAAATGGAATCAGCTTCAAAAGGCGGATTGCCTCTTGTTGTTTCTCTCTTGCTTCTAGTATTTCTTGCCCAGATTTTGGTCGCTGAAGGGTTGCAGATGCCTCCTGGCTCAACTCTTGTGCCGTGAGTAGCGGCGTACAGGTTCCGATGACACAGGGACGTGTCAAGGCGTAGAGAGTGAGCAGAAACGTCAATAAACTTACTCCCGCGCTTGCCAACAGTACCGGTAATGGCAATCGCTGTAGTTTACCAACCAGTGAAGTCGGTGGTGCCTCGCTTTTAACCTCCCCCGGCGAATCATCCGGCGGCGACTCATCCGGCTCTAAACTGAGTTCATCGGCGGGAAGGGAGGAAGATTCATCAATTGTCGGTGCTGAGCCGATTTCTGCCGAATCGGTATCCACTCCAATGCTGTCATCTGCCGCTGCTGGTGTCTCGCTGGGGAGATTTTCCGGAATTGTCTCCTTGCGCCTCAATTTTTTGGGTGGATTTTTGACTTCTGTCGAATTTGGGATTGTCTCCTCGATAACAGATGTCTCATCAGCGAGAGCAGTCGTTGACCTTGACACAGTTGACGTTGGCACAGTTGACGTTGACACAACAGGCGGATCGACACTGAAGGCATGGAAAGCATAGGGTTGCTTTTGCCCGACTACTCTTAGATACACCTGGACTTGACGGGCAAATTCCGGTTGCAGACTTTTGAGAGTTTGCTCTAACGTTCTAAAGGTTCGTTGCGGGTCAGGCAGAAAATCCGCTGGGTGTTGCGTCAAAATAATTAACGCTTCCTGCGGTAAGGCACACCGAACTTGAAAGGGAACCTTCTCCGGTAATGCCGAGTAAAGGCGATTTTGTAGAATTCGCCCCAGTACCTCTAATTCGCTTTCGCGGGCTACTGTTTCCATCCAGCAACACCCTCCGTTTCACTTTCTTCCATTTTGAGGCAGGACAGCTAAAAAGCTTGCTCAATTTTCTACTTTCAAGCAGAGGAATCGCATCAGTAGTGCTTGCAATAATTAAAAAATCTAATCAAAAATCTAAAAATTTGTCTTGGCTACAGCGAATTGGCTATTGCTTGCAATGCTAGGGCTTACCATTAACAACTGTACGGGCACGCGGCTAAGGTGTTAGCCTACTGAACTCAAGTTATGAAGATCGATACTCCACCGCTATCTGAACAAGTCATCCTAATTACAGGAGCTTCTACTGGGATTGGCGCTGCTCTGGCGCAAGTTTTAGCGACTCAGTCGTTGGGAATCCGGCTCGTCTTAGCAGCTCGAAACCAGGAAAAATTGGAGGAAGTCGCAACTTTCTGCCGCAAAGCGGGTGCTGATGTGCTGGTTGTTCCCACCGATATCTCTCAAGTTGAGCAGGCTAAAGCTTTGGCAACTAAAACGATCGACCATTTTGGGCGCGTGGATGCCTTGGTCAATAATGCCGGATATGGACAGATGGGACCAGTAGAGTTGATTCCATTTGAGGCGGTGCAGCGGCAGTTTCAGGTCAATTTACTCGGCCCGCTTGCCTTAATTCAAGCTTTAATTCCAGGAATGCGGGACCAAGGGGGTGGACGGATCGTTAATATTAGTTCTCTAGGCGGACGGCTTGCGTTTCCCTTTGGAGGGTTATATAGTTCCTCTAAATTTGCTTTGGAAGGAATTAGCGATGCACTTCGGATGGAACTGGCTCCATTCAATATCAAAGTCAGCGTGATTGAACCAGGGCCAGTCAGTACGGAGTTTTTCGCGGTAGCAGCGCAACGGGTTGAGCAAGCGATATCAACTCCACAAGATACACCTTACCGGGCTGCTTTTGAGCGGCTAGAAGGGCTAGAGGAACGAACCAGTAGTCGAGCTTGGACTTCCGAACGGGTTGCTAAAGTGGTTGTGCGATCGCTCACCGACCGTCATCCTCGTCCCCGCTACGTGGCTGCTACTGGGGGAGATATTCTACTGTTTTTAATGAACAAAGTGTTGCCTACCAGGGCGGTTGATGCCTTTTGGCAGCGTTTCTATGGAATTGATAAAGTCGCCAAAGACTGGCAAAGTCGTCAGAAACAGGGGTAATCGGGATTGGGTAATTGTCACTCGTCATTATCGTTAGCCATTCGTCTTTGGTTTGCTGCGACTGCCAAATAACGAATCCCTTTTTTCTCAATTACCATTCCCCATTCCCCATCCCTCATCCTTAATTGCCATTCATGGATTTACTAGAATATCAAGCTAAAGAATTATTTCGGGAGATGGGCATCCCCGTTTTGCCTTCTCAACGAATTGATAATTCCAGAGACCTCAAAGGTTTGCAAATTCCTTACCCAGTTGTCCTAAAATCGCAAGTGCGTGCTGGTGGACGGGGTAGAGCGGGTGGAATTCGATTTGCAGAAAATACCATCGATGCGATCGCGGCAGCACGGACGATTTTTAATTTGCCGATTCTGGGTGAATATCCCCAAGTGCTTCTAGCAGAAGCAAAATACGATGCTACTCGTGAATTTTATCTAGCCGTCACCCTAGACTACGACCTTCGTCGCCCGGTGCTGCTAGGTTCCTCACAAGGAGGCATGAACTTGGAAGCGGTGATGGAGCTTCTTCAGCAAGTAGTTGTTGACCAAGAATTTTCCTCTTTTTATGCCCGCCATCTGACTCTGAAAATGGGACTCCAAGGTTCCTTGATCCAGTCAGTTAGCACCGTTATCGAAAAGATGTACCATCTGTTTGTCCAAAACGATTTAGATGGAGTAGAAATCAATCCCCTAGGTGTAAGTCCTACAGGCGAATTGATGGCTTTAGATGGCAAAATTACAGTCAATGATGCTGCTCTTAGACGTCATCCCGCTTTGGCTTCTCTAGCGGCAAAAATGCCTCAGTCCGATATCGCGAAGGAAACGCCTACAGACATCGATCCCGGTAAGTTTCTACCCATTCAGAACTGGCTGAATCGAGATGGTAATATTGGGATTCTCTGTAACGGCACCAGCTTGGCGATGGCAATGGTAGATTTGGTTTACAGCGCTGGCGGTAAGCCGAGACTTTGCCTAATTGTGGGTGAGGAGACAAGTGGAAATTTGACACCCGCATCTTGGAGAGAACAGCTCGAACAAGCGCTGGAGCGTCTCACTCAAAATAAAAATATTAAAGTATTGCTGGTTAATATTTTGGGCAATACCGCAGCGAGTCAGGAAGTCGTTGCAGTGATTGATTCATATCTGCAACGAAAAGTTAATGAAATGACAGAGCATCCGCAGCGAATGACTCGACGGGTTAGTTCACCCAGCCCCAAGGACTCTCGCACCCGGATCGGCGATCGCAGACCAGAATTTCTCACCCTGCTTCCCCAATTTGTTGTGCGCTTAGCAGGTGGCGAACTCGACAAAAGCCAAGAGCCTCTAGCCACGATGCCCGTACACTGGAGCGATAATCTGGATGACGCTGTTGAGCAAGCGATTTCCCTAGCCAAAGCAGCAGCTAAAAGTAGATCCGGGACTCCCAGCACTAAATCGTGAGGCAAGGTTGTTTTAGCGGTCGAGCTTTCATGCTGCTTTGCTTGGCATTAAAGTTACATTCAGGACGTTGGCTTGCTCCTGTCAACCTGACTCGCTCATCTCAACCTGATATAGATGTATGGGAGATGTTAGATACCGACATTTGTTATTAAACCTCATGTGCTGTTCGCGCACGAACGTTGCATGGAAAATAGACTTTGGTAAAGGATCATGAAGTTAACGCCAGACAGTAAAATCCTGATACAAGGCATCGCAGAACCACTTGCGTCAACCTACACTGCCCGAATGACAGCTTACGGCACGAAGGTAGTAGCTGGGGTCAGTGCCGGTCAGGGAGGGCAAACGCTGGATGGCATTCCGGTGTTCGACCTGGTAGAGCAGGCGATACAGTCGGTCGGAGCGGTTGACATTAGCATTATCTTTGTACGACCTTACGCGGCGCTTGATGCTGCGCTAGAAGCGATCGCAGCAGGTATCCGACAAATTATTCTGATTACGGGTGGGATACCTCCCCTGGATATGGTTCGGCTGCTCAGAAAGGCAGAGGCGACTCAAACTCTCATCGTCGGTCCCAGCAGTGCTGGGATTATTGTTCCAGGCAAGGTTTTACTAGGCACTCATGAACCTGAATTTTATAGCCCTGGATCGGTGGGACTGCTCAGCCGCAGCGGCAATCTCACCTACGAAGTAGCCGGGGAAATGACACGAGCCGGTTATGGTCAGTCGATTGCTGTCAGTATTGGCAGCGAGCCGTTTGTCGGATCTTCTGTCGTACAATGGCTGGAAATTTTGGCAGCAGATAAAAACACGAAGGTCATTGTTTTAGTCAGCCATATCAGCCATACCAGTTCTAGTGATGAACAGGCGGCAGCAGAATACATCGTTGCTACACTTGATAAGCCAGTAATTGTATATTTTGTCGGTCGCTTGCTTCCCCAAGAAAAACTTTTAGGCCCAGGGAATGCACTTGGTTTTTGGCGTCAGGAAGCGATGCTCGCTTCTCCACAGGCTGAACTTGCGGCCGAACAGACACCTGAAAACCGAAAAATTGCCGCTTTCAAGCAAGCGAAAATTCCAATAGCAGAGCGCCCTTCCCAAATTCCAGATTTGGTGAAAAAGGCGCTCAAAAAGTCGGGTTGAGGATTGAGTTAGAGGGAGAAGCAGTCGCGATATTTCTCCCTCTCTGAAGTGTTCTAGCGGGCGGGTGCTGATGGACGATTGGCAAAGATTGCTTTGGAGGAAGATTCGCCTGCTAATCGCATCTGCCGCGTCAATTGTAAGCTTAACAATGTCGTAACGCTCCACTGTCCCAAGATTGTCAGAAAAATGGGAATTGTGGAGGCTTCTTTTACCCCTATCCACGGAAAGGCGGTAAGCAGCCACACACCAGAGCTTTGATAAAATGGCATCGACAGCACGCTGAAAAAGATTGGAGGAAATACAATCAAGACTATTACAGTTATGCCAGCCCAGAGCGATCGCTTTGCTGTTTTCATAAATAGCAGCGTCTGAGCGATACCCGCCAATATCAGGAGCCAGTTTAGACTCAAGATCAAACCTAAAATAGCTGAAATCTTGGCACTGTTTTGAGGCCAAAACAGAATCCAAGCACCCCAAATTACGGTTTTAATGCCCAAATTTACTGCTACTGCCACCAGTGATGGGCTTTTTTCACCCCACAGCAAATCCTGCATTAAGCCGCTTTTCCAAAAACCTTTACGGTTAGAAACCTTTTCGCGGCGGTAACGCGCCCAATCCTGTAATGCCTGACGGTGAGGGGATAAAGCAGCAATTAAACCCAAGAACCATAGCAGATTTACGGTTTCCATAAAGACCAACAATCCCCACAGAAATCCAGATTCAGCAAATTGTGCCGGATTTAAGTGGTTCTTTTGTAGACAAAAACCTAGAAGCAGGAATTCAAAATAAGCGACCATCCAGTAACTTTGTTTTTTGCTGATAAGCGTGGCGTTGGCATTAGCAAAACGCCGATTTAAGGCTTGCCAAATCCAGTAAGTCCACAAACTAAAAGTTAGAATTGCAAAGGTCTCAGCTAACAAAAAGTTACTACCGAGCGGTATATAAAACCATTGCCAATAGTATAGTACTGAATCGCTCCAATCATAATTGGCCTGTGTAACCAGGGACACAGACCAATTAATTACATTTAGCCAAGGCAAAGCAAATACAAAGGTTAAAAAACTGGCTGACGAAGCTTGAAATTCGCTCAAAAATCCATAAAGTAAGGCAGCGCTATAGAAGAAATAGTAACTAGCACCTGAGAGCAAATAAAAACTCACCAGAAAGTGAAAAGGTACACCGGCACTAATCGCAGACCAGCAATGCAAAGGTAGTGCTAGGGCTACACCCAGATAAAGTAAGATAGGCACTCCCAGGATTTTCCCCGTCAAAATGCTTTGACTTGATTGGGGACTCAATCGAATGAAATTCAGGGTGCCTCGACGCTCTTCTTTACCAAGGTCGCTGAGAATCATATAGACCCCAGCGAGTAATAAGATAAGAGGCAAAGTCCAATTCAAAATGCTGAATAGGGTTTGCCACCACTGCTGCCAGTCAATGACAATCTCACCGGCAGCATCCAACCGGCAGTTGTAGTTACTGGTTCTTACACAAAAGCTGCTGTAGGTTCCATCAAGATTTAGTTGTTCGTAAAAATATAAGACCAGTAAAAACTGACTAATCAAAGAGACACCGATAGCGATCGCTAACTTGCGAGTTTTCAGTTGTCCTTTGAGTTCGCGCAGAAACTGAGGGTTCCAATCGCCCAATCGCTCCATCCAAAGTAGGTTCATCTCTGTTTTCCTTGATCGCAAATTTTGAGAAGAAACCCGTTTTCGAGGCAGAAAACGGGTTTTTCTAGATTCGTTTGTGTCCGAGAATTCGATTCGAGCGATCGCTTCTCTACAAGCCGTTAGCGGGTAAAGAGGGACGATTGGACATCAGCGATTTCGACGTGGACTCACCCGCCTGTCGTAACTGTCGCACTGTCTGAATACTCAACAAGCTGAACATTAGCCACTGACCCAGCACTGCCAGACCCAGGCTAGTCGCAGCAGCATCTTTTACAGCACCCCAGGCGAAGACGGAAAACAGCCATACGCCAGGGATTTTAGCGGGAGAGATTGATAGTAAGCCGAACACAATCGGCGGCAATATAATCAATCCAGCCACTGTACTCGCTGCCCAGAGCGATCGCTTCGGCGTCTTCATGAACAGCATTAGCTGAGCAACACCTGCGTAAATCAAGATTAAATTGACACTCAGCAGGATGGTCGCCAGCGCTGATGCTTTATACGCACTTGCAGGCCAAAGGAGTATCCAAGGCACCATGATAGTTGAAGCAATCAGTAAATTCAGTGCCACTGCTCCCACTGAAGGGCTTTTTTCCCCCCAAACCAAATCCTGCACCAAGTTTTTCACGCGAGAAGATGTTTTCTCCCGTCGGTAACGCGCCCAATCCTGCAAAACTTGGCGGTGAGGTGACAACGCCGCCATCAGACACAAGAACAGCGGCAAATTTAACAACAGCAAACCACCAAAATTATCAAACAGTCCGCCTGGTATAGATTCTGGATTATCTGCGCGCCATTTGGGTAGGGTTAGGGCAAATCCCAGAACAGCCACTTCAAAGCAAGCCGTCATTATATAACTCTGCCGTTTGCTGAGGAGAGTCGTACTGGGATTGTGAAAGCAACGCTTCATCCCTTGCCAAAACCATAAAGTTCCCACCGCATAGTTCAGCACGCTAAAGCCGATGACATTCCAGATGCTGGTACCTAGAGGTAAGTAAAACCATTTCCAGGCTTCCAGTTGCGCCATTCCCATTGACGGTGAATAGGCACTTCCTTGAGAACTGGCATCAATGAGGTATGCCAGCACAATTGAAGGAGAAAATAGATGCAGCCAATCTAGGGGGGAATTATGGATGATTGTGCTGCTGTTAAGGCTCAAGCCAGTCATAAGGCTCAAGAACATCAGCACGATGCCGCTGCCAATCCAAGATTGAAATCCACCGAGTCCACCGGCGACCAATCCATAAAGTAAGGCGGCGCTGTAGATGCAAGCGGCGCTGGCAACCACGACACCATAAAAGCCCAGAATGAGGACTAAAGGAATTTCAGCCGACAGACCCGCCAACAAATGCAAAGGAATCGCCAGACCGGCTAGGAGATAAAGTAAAATCGGCACTCCCAGCAGCTTACCGCTGAAAATACTGGTTGTTGACTGGGGGCTGAGGCGAATGAAATTCAGCGTGCCGCGATTTTCTTCCCGCGATAGGTCGCTAATTAGCATATAGGTGCCAGCCACCAAGACGGTCAGGAAGCCAATAACACTCAGCCAGACGAACACATCTAGCCACCACAATTGCCAGTTAATAACAATATTGCCAAGGGGATCTAGAAGGCATTTCTGCCCATAACCAGGGCGATAGTCTAGGCAATATCTACTGTAGATATCACCCATACCTGTATCAACCGGCAGTTGAGTTGCGAAACTCATCAGCAGTAGCATTTGACCCATCAGCGCGATCGCTACTGCAATTAATACATTTCGGGGTTTAAGACGCCCTTTAATTTCTCGTAACAGCTGGGGATTCCAATCTCCCAGCCGGTCGCTCCAATTAATTTTCATGACTAAAAAATCTCCAGAATTAAATTCAGTGCTGAGTGAAGAGTAAGCATTGTTAATAACTCAGTCCAAAGCCTTCAGTCCTCAGTCCTCAGTCCTCAATCTTGTCTTATGATGCTTGTTGGTGTCCCAGCTTCAGGAAAATGGTTTCCAAGTCTTCCTGAGTGCAATGAAATTCGGTCAGAGGGATGTCAGATTCAACAAGCGATCGCAACAACTTAGCACAATCTTCCTGACCCCCAGAAAAGTAAAGGCGCACTCGCTCTTGTCCCGCCATCACCTCCAATTCTTCGACTAAAGGATGGTTTCTCAGCTTTGATACAAGTGACTCTAGCTTACCCAACGTAGACAAGAAAATTTGCTGGCGGCTGAGGCGGCGGCGAAGTTCCTTGAGTGGCGAACTTTCTACGAGAAAGCCGAGTTCCATGATGCCGACTGAGGTGCAAAGTTCCTCTAAGTCGCTAAGGACGTGTGACGAAATGACAATCGTCATCCCGGCTTCCTGCAATACTTTGATGATTTCCCGAAACTGCATCCTGGCAAGAGGATCTAATCCGGAAACGGGTTCATCCAACAGCAGCAAAATCGGTTCGTGAATAATTGTCCGCGCCAGACTCAGGCGCTGTTTCATCCCCCGCGAGAGCGTGGCAATCATGCTATTGCGCTTACCCGTTAGCTGCACCAGTTCTAAAACTTCCCGCAGGCGCTGGCTGCGGTGTGGTTCTCGCAAGCGGTAGAGACGCCCAAAATAGTCTAGGTAGTCCCAAACTGTTAAATCGTCATACAGGGGGAAGTCATCAGGTAGATAGCCGAGTCGCCGCTTCAGGGTAGGGTTGCTGTGATCGCGTTGCAGGCGATCGCCATTAATATAAATTTCACCTGTCGTTGGCTCTTCAGCCGCCGCCAACATCCGCAGCAAAGTTGTTTTACCGGCTCCATTCGGTCCAATTAGTCCATAGACTTCACCAGCTTTTACCTGTAAATCAATATCATTAACTGCAATATGTCGATCGAATTGCTTGGTGAGTCCACAAGTTTGAATTGCCAGTTCTTTTGCCATAGCTGCTGAGGGTTGACTGTAGGATGGCTTGCTTGAGTGCTAGCGTAGCCTTTACCTACAGCATTTGCCACGAGCGTTTCTGAAATTTAAACAAGATTGTAGAACCGATTAGCCTTGTAATTCCTTAATTTGTCCCAATTAGGATAATTTCAGGGGGATCAGACATTTTACTATTTGGTTCAGCTAGCACCTTCAAGCATAGAAGGCTCTTACAAGAGCGATCGCACTTTTGGCTCTGTGTCAATGCCGTTCGTTAATATTCGGATGCTCTGTTCTTCCAATCCTCAAATAGCACGCCTGTAATCTTTAATAATTCTCTGCAAGCATTTTAATTAATTTTATTTAATAAAGCTTACTGTTTTTTTGCACATTCACAACTCCAATACATTACATCATTTATTGAAAAAATCTTTAATAAATTTGCTTGCGAATCAGCATTAAATATTTTATTCTTTCATCTTGAACTTCCTTACTTGCAACTATTTAATAAATTCAAAAGAGGTTCAAAAGCCAGTTAGTAAAAGACACGAGTCCTAAATCAACTTCGACAATGGCACATAAATCATCCGATATCGAGCTGATAAAATGCTGAAAAATAGTATTGACATTTTATAGAGACGAAGCGATTCGAGCGGCAATTTCTCGTTGTTAGCAGCATTGACTGAATGCTTTGCCCATTACATTATGAATAGTGTTGTAACCAACTTCTCAGACATTCCGCTCCTAGCTGCCCTCACCGCCTTCTTTTTTGGCAGAAAGTTAGCAATCAGAGGAATTGCTGGTATTCCCGCACCTATTTAGGTCTAGCTGGGCTTTAGCTCTAGCTGGGCAGATTGTAACTGAATCTGAACGTTTTTCAGGTACATTTCCCCTGTATGATTAATAACTCGCAAGAGTTTTGAACAACCTATGACACAGCAGAACTACCGTATTACCCTACTTCCCGGCGATGGCATTGGCCCTGAAATTATGGCAGTGGCGGTAGACGTGCTGAAACTTATCGGGAAACAATTTGAGATTCAGTTTGAATTTCAAGAAGCCCTTGTGGGGGGTGCGGCGATTGACGCTACAGGAGAACCGCTACCCGCCCAAACGTTGGAAACATGCCGCAATAGCGATGCTGTTTTACTCGCTGCTATTGGCGGTTATAAGTGGGATAACCTCCCTCGCCATCAACGCCCGGAAACGGGTTTACTAGGACTCAGGGCTGGTCTTGGCTTATTCGCCAATTTGCGTCCCGCCAAAATATTACCCCAGTTAGTGGATGCTTCGTCCTTGAAACGGGAAGTGGTTGAGGGCGTTGATATCATGGTGGTGCGCGAATTGACTGGTGGTATCTACTTTGGGGAACCGAGGGGAATTTTTGCTACGGAAACAGGCGAGAAGCGCGGCGTCAATACAATGGCTTATACGGAATCAGAGATTGACCGGATTGGGCGAGTAGCGTTTGAGACAGCGCAAAAACGCAGTGGGAAGCTATGTTCGGTGGATAAATCAAATGTGCTGGAAGTGTCGCAGTTGTGGCGCGATCGCATCACTGCGCTCTCTAAAGAATATCCAGATGTGGAATTGTCTCACCTCTATGTAGACGCCGCTGCTATGCAACTTCTTCGCTGGCCTAAACAATTCGACACAATTGTGACAGGTAATCTATTTGGTGATATCCTGTCTGATGCTGCCGCTATGCTTACTGGCAGTATTGGAATGTTACCTTCTGCCAGTTTAGGTGCATCTGGCCCCGGTGTCTTTGAACCCGTCCACGGTTCTGCCCCCGATATCGCTGGGCAAGATAAAGCAAATCCGCTAGCGCAGGTTCTGAGTGCAGCGATGATGCTGCGCTACGGCTTAGATCAGCCTGCTGCTGCCGACAGAATTGAGCAAGCGGTGATGCAAGTTCTGGAGCGCGGCGATCGCACGGGTGACATTATGTCTGAGGGGATGAATCTTTTAGGGTGCAGTGCAATGGGCAATGCATTAATCCAAGCACTAGAAAAGCCTTAAGAAAATTTCATCCTCAACTGCAACAAAAATTGGTATACCTATTGCAGTTTGCAGGAATTGCACGGGTAGATTATAGACTAGCTCAAATAACAGGGGTAGACGAGTGGTTTACGCTTCACAGCAACGGTTAGAAAATCGGACGGAAAGGATAGATATCCCCGTGTTGCTAGACCCCAGCATCGTCAGAGCAGCTCGACAAATCTATCGGACTTACTCGGAAGTCCATCCAGACCGTATGCAGCGCCCTCTAGGGGTGGCAATCGATCGGTATACCTATCGGGGCAAGCTGATTTTTGCAGGCAAACCGATTCTGTTGCCGCAAGAATGTTTTGTGCCTTTTAGTCAAATTGAGTCGGAAATATATTAGTGATTAGTCTAAATTGTCCTTAGTCATGAGTCATGACCCACTACTAATGACCCATGACTCATGACCCGTGACTGATAACTAATTGCTATGGATGATTTGATGGCGTTGCCTGCTGCTGCGATTGTTTTTGCATTGGGTGCCTCAATTGGCAGTTTTCTCAATGTGGTAGTTTATCGCTTGCCAGCAGGTTTATCGATTCTTTGGCCCCCTTCTCGTTGCCCACAATGCCTGCATCGACTGGGTAAAGGTGAAAATGTCCCAATTGTCGGTTGGCTGCGGTTACGAGGGCGCTGTCGCCACTGTAGAAGCAAGATTTCCGGGCGCTATCCACTGGTAGAAGCGGCAACAGGGATGTTGTTTTTGCTAGTTTTCTTGACGTTTGGCATTTCGGTGCAAACGCTAGGATATTGGGCTTTTTTTAGCTGGTTGTTAACACTATCGCTGATCGATTTAGACACAATGACATTGCCCAATCCACTTACTCAAACCGGCTTAATTTTGGGTTTAGTGTTTCAGGCGATCGCCGGTTTTCTGCCAGCAGCAAGTTGGGCAGAAAGTGCAAATCATTTGATGTCAGGCATTGTGGGTGGTGTAGTCGGAATTTGGTTGTTTGACATCATTGCCTTTGCGGGAGCGATCGCTTTTGGACGAGCGGCAATGGGTGGAGGAGATGCTAAACTGGCGGCAATGATGGGAGCCTGGTTGGGCTGGAAGAATTTGCTACTGGCTGGGTTTTTGGCTTGTGTAGTGGGAGCCTTTGCCGGTGGGGGAGCGATCGCGCTTGGCTGGCTTGACCGGCACCGCCCCATGCCGTTTGGTCCCTTCCTAGCACTGGGAGCGCTTTTGGCAGCTTTTTGGGGTGAGGCGATTTGGTCTGCTTACCTGCAACTCTTTTTCCCCCTCAATTAACGCATTCCCCCTGCCCTGATTTACCGCAATACTGCCGTATTGTAAGATATTCCAGTGTCTTGGATTACCCTAAAAACAAATTGCGCTCGCTGGGAAGCTGAATTAATGCAGCAAATGCTAGCGGCTCATCAAATTCCTAGTCGGATTCTCGACCTCGGTGTGGCACCTTATTTTGGTGCGGGGAGTCCTACTGCCTTACAGGTGCGATCGCAGGATCGGTGGGCCGCTCTGCTATTATTGAGTCCGATTCAGGAAGAGCAAGCTTAAAGCGTAGGAAAATCATTTTAATAAGAGGAATTAACCGTTTTCATGTCTCTATTTGATTGGTTTGCAAATCGACGAAAATCAGAGCCAATTAGTGAACAGCGGCAAGAGCGTGAGATTGCGGATGGGCTGTGGACAAAGTGCGAGGCATGTAGTGTCCTTGCTTATACCAAAGACCTCCGCTCAAACAATATGGTTTGCCTGGAGTGCAACCATCACAACCGGGTGTTCAGCGATGAACGCATCCGCCAGCTGATCGATGCCAATACCTGGATGCCGTTGGATGAACAGGTGTTTCCCTCCGATCCGTTGAAGTTCCGCGATCGCAAACAATATTGCGATCGCTTGCGAGAAACTCAAGACAAAACTGGCTTGGTGGACGCCGTGCAGACAGGAATGGGGCAATTGGAAAACTTGCCTGTCGCCCTCGGTGTCATGGACTTCCGCTTCATGGGCGGTAGCATGGGTTCTGTCGTTGGAGAAAAAATTACCCGCCTGATTGAACGAGCTACCTGGGAAAGAAAGCCGGTCGTGGTTGTCTGTGCCTCCGGCGGTGCCAGGATGCAGGAGGGAATGTTAAGTCTGATGCAAATGGCGAAAATCTCCGGAGCCTTGGAGCGTCATCAAGAAGCCAGACTGCTGTATATTCCGGTTCTTACTCACCCTACAACGGGAGGCGTCACGGCTTCTTTTGCCATGTTGGGAGACATCATTCTCGCAGAGCCAAAAGCCACAATTGGCTTTGCAGGGCGTCGCGTGATCGAACAAACCTTGCGAGAAAAGCTCCCCGATGATTTTCAAACTTCTGAGTATTTGCTCCAGCACGGTTTTGTAGATGCCATTGTGCCCCGCACTCAGTTAAAGAAAACTCTAGCCCAACTCATTCGCCTACACCAATTTCTCCCCCCTGCACCGCCCCCCGTTCCCCTGTCAGAAACAATCGACTCCGAGCGTCCAGTTTCTAGATTGATCCCAAGCAACTAGACAGGGAAGGGAAAGCGACCGCAAGAGTGGGATGATATTGATATTAGAGCGGTTCAATCTCTCTCAATCATCATGGGTTTTGCAGACCTGTCCATTGCCGAAATCGCAGCAGACTATAACCTCCCAGTAGAGGAGGTTTTCAAGCTGTGCGAACAATTGGGAATCGCCTATAAAACCCAACAGAGCCGTCTGGCTCTGGAGGATGCCAAGGCCATCATTTCTAAGATTCTGTCTCAAAAGCAGGGATCGGGCACGGACGGAGGGTAAAATTAATCCCGACCAACTATCCTGAGTCCCAACAGTCGATTTTCCTTTTTGGCAATCGGCTTGCTTCTTTTTGTCCAGATGATTGGTTGAGAAGCCTGCAACTTAGGGGTCGGCTTACTAAGATTGAGTCCAGCTGTGTTGTGGATCAAAAACTCGCACCAAATTTCTTAAGGAGAACCATGCTTAAGCGATACATAAGTCTGGCTTTAGCCACTGTAATTTTCACCTTCGGATTGCTTGTCACTCAGGTAATGGCAGTCGAACTCACTGACGAAGTTCGCACCGTAAAATTAAACGATCGAGGACAGCAGGTGACATTAAACCTAAAACAAGTCGCCGAAGGCAAACGCCTATTTAACTATGCCTGCGCTTCGTGCCATGCTGGGGGCGTTACCAAGACTGATTTCAACGTCGGTCTAGGTCCGGACGATTTGGCTGGGGCAACCCCACCGCGCGACAACATTGCCGCTCTGGTGGATTATATGCATCATCCCACGACCTACGATGGGGAAACTGCAATCTCTGAAGTACACCCCAGCATAGAGAGTTCCGATATTTATACGGTGATGAGAAATCTCACAGATGATGACCTGTTTAAGATCGGCGGTCATATCCTTCTACAGCCGAAAATCCTCGGCGAACAGTGGGGAGGCGGTAAAGCCGTGCGCTAAGTAAAATTATGAGTTATGAGTTATGAATTTTGAATGCATTCATAACTCATAATTTTTACATTTTGTCAATCTGTAACACGGTCAATGCTGCGTCAATTCTTCTCACTTCGCCGTTTATTTTTGATTTTGGGCATCTGCTGGGGCGTCTGGATGGTGAGTTTACCGGCTCAAGCCGCAGCCTCCTACGTTCGGCAGTACCTGCGAGTTACCGAACCAATTTCCCTAGACTTAGATGGGCAAGGTCAGACTCGCCAGTTTTCTGTGGAAGATTTCTCGGCAGGGAAGCAGTTATTTGAACAACACTGTCTAAATTGTCATGTCGGCGGTGCTACCCTGCCAAATCCAGCCGTGTCTTTGTCCCTGAAGGACTTGAATGGTGCCACTCCACCCCGCGACACCATCAACAGCATCGTGGCTTTCCTTCGACAGCCGATGACCTACGACGGGAGCGAAGAAAGCTTTTGGTGTCGTCAAGTACCGGAAAGTTGGATGCCGCGACAGGAGGTGGAAACGATAGCAGCCTTTGTTCTTAGAGCCGCGCAGGTAGCACCGGGATGGGGTACAAATGATTTCTGATCTTCGTGCCGATTCAGGATGCATCTGCCAATGCCTCCGATTGATAGAAAGCAGAAATGTTTTAATTTTCTACAGAATGTAGGCGTTAAAGCTAAAATACTACTAAACAAAATTAATTGACAATTTTGGGAGGAAACGATGAGATTGAGAATGGCAATTCCACGAAGCTTAGGTTTACTAATTTGCACAATTCTGCTAGTAGTCTCTAGCTTTGTGTTGTCAGCTTCTCCTGCATCAGCAGAAACCTATACGATTAAAATGGGCACAGATGCCGGGATGTTGAAGTTTGAACCGGCTAAACTCACAATCAAGCCGGGTGACACAGTAAAATTTGTCAATAATAAACTAGCTCCCCATAATGCTGTTTTTGATGATAAGGGAGTGCCAAACGGAGATAAAGCGCTGGCTAAAGATCTGTCTCACACCAAGTTGCTAAACTCTCCAGGAGAATCCTACGAAACGACTTTCCCCTCTGACACACCAGCAGGCACCTATACGTTCTATTGTCAACCTCACCGGGGCGCTGGGATGGTTGGTAAAATTACAGTCGAGGGTTAATAGAACCGTTCCTTTAGGCTGGCAATTCAATCATAATCACCCTTGAGGTTTAAGATTTCTTCTCCTCTTTGGTGATAGAAAAAGCCTTGAAGAAGCTTAGAATAGTTCTGCAAGGCTTTTTTTTATGACTGTACCTGTTAAGAAGAGGAGAATCAAGTTGAGGAAACTGTTATCGGTTTTACTGTTGACGATTGCGGTGTTGACAGGTGCCTTGACTCGCCCAGCCAATGCAGCTGATACAGTCAGTGGTGCTAAAATTTTCAGCGCTAACTGCGCTGCTTGCCATGTGGGCGGCGGTAACGTGATTATGGCTAATAAAACTTTAAAGAAGGATGCCCTAGACAAGTATGGGATGTACTCGATAGATGCCATTGTTAACCAGGTAATGAATGGTAAAAATGCTATGCCAGCCTTCAAAGGACGTCTGAATAAACAACAAATTGAGGATGTTGCTGCCTATGTCATGGAAAAGGCTGCACAGGGCTGGTAGTCTCGACAATAATTTCTTCATGCACCATGATTAAACCCCTCTAATGTCCCTAGAGGGGTTTATTTATTGCCTCTACCTTCTCACCGAGAGCGTCTCATACTGGATCTCTATCCAGAGGTGAAAAGACAGCTAGGAAGAAATTAAGTTATGTTGTTTCCAGCTTTTGCTTGGATAGTTAGGAAAGACGCCTGTGGTTCCTTTACGTGATGATAATCCTACACGCCTCACTCCGTATGTCACTTATGGACTGATTGCTGCGAATATTTTGGCTTTTATATATGAGTTGACTTTGGCTCCACAACAGCTGGAAGGTTTTTTTCGCCTTGCCGCTGTGGTTCCTAGAGAGTTATCTGCTAGCTTTAGTGGCATACCCGTGAATCAGCCGGTACCGGAGTGGCTGACACTGGTGACATCGCAATTCTTGCACGGCGGGTTTTTACACCTTGCCGGTAATATGCTGTTCCTCTGGATTTTTGGCAACAACGTTGAAGACAAGCTGGGTCACGTTAGGTACTTAATTTTTTACCTGACTTGCGGGATTCTAGCGGCTTTAACTCAGTGGTATTTTTCAATGAACTCTGGCATTCCTTCCTTGGGGGCCAGTGGCGCGATCGCGGGTGTCTTAGGAGCCTACATTCTCAGATTCCCTAATATACAAGTGCTAACATTAATTCCTCTGGGTATCTTCTTCACCACGATTCGCGTTCCTGCTGTTTTCTTCCTCGGTTTTTGGTTTGTTCAGCAGGCTTTTTATGGTGTTGCGAGTCTGAATGCGCCTGCGAATATTGGTATGGAGCAAGGTGGAGTTGCCTATTGGGCACACGCTGGTGGCTTTGTTTTCGGGGCAATCTTAGCACCGCTGTTGGGATTGTTTTCTTCCAATTCGGACAATCATCCAGAACAACAAACTTTTTAGCAAGCGGTTCTTGGCGGAACTGGCATATTGTGAAAATCAGGAAAACAGGAAAAGCAGTCACTTCTTCTCCTGTGCTACAACCAAGAATCTAAACTGGTTTTTTTAGACGCTTTACAGCTTGGTTTTTTACGAATGGCTAACTGCTCATTACCTTTCTACAATGAGCGGTTAGCCATTTGTCATTAGCGGTTTCCATTTGGGATGGATATCCAACCCAGATTTGCGATGATTAGCGCTTAATGTACTCATTTGGCACTTTTTCTGACCGAGAAGGGGAAGGTTCTAATTCTTCTTCTTCTATGTCGGCTTCAATGTCCTCATTGTTCGCGCTGGGAACCTGTACTGGCGTGTCTACCGCATTGATGAGCGCTCCCACCAGTGGTAGTTCTGCTTCGGTCAATTGATCGACTGCCTCTACCAAAATACTCTCCTGGGTGAAACCGGGTCGAGTCACCAGCACGATACCATCGGCGTAGGGTTCCAATAGGAGAGCATCGTTGCACCGGCTTAAGGCAGGGGTATCGAGAATCACCAAGTCAAAACGACCTCGCGCATCTTCGATCAGCCGCCTGAGTTCGCTGGATTCCAGAATTGCAGCAGCATTACGCACGGGGCCGGGACTGGGTACTACGTATAGGTTCTCAATGTCTGGGACTAAACGGATACACTCACTTAACTGAGTGTAGTACCGTAGGGGTTCTAGGCTAGCACCCGGATCGGGAGAGACTTTCAGGAACTTGGACTCAGAAGGCGATCGCAAATCAGTTTCTATCACTAGAGTGCGCTTGCCAGCACAAGCCGATGCGATTCCAAGGTTATAAGCATTGACTGTCTTACCCTCTTGGCTAATCGTGCTGGTCAATAACACAACTTTCAAGGGTTGATCGCTGGCTCGCCGCAGATTGCTGCGGAAGCGTTCGTAATACTCGTGATAAACAGAATCCTGCTGGAGCAGAACTGGCGTTTCGCCCAATTGCGGATCTTGGAGGGCAACGAAAGGCACTTCACCCAGCACCAGCACATCCCGTTGTCGTAGTGCCGCCCGCACTTCCTCGACCGTGTAGAACGTGCCATCCAGCATCGCTAACAGGAAAATCAATCCGCCACCCACTAATACCCCGACCAAAGCTCCCACGGCTACCGTTATCGGTAAGCTTTGGCTCTTCTGCTCGCTAGCGGCGACTTGTGGCGGTTGGGCAATGGTGAGACTGCTAACCGTCTCGGCTTCTGCTGCCTTGGCATCTACTAATGCCACCTGCATCTTATCGTACAGACCTTGTTTGAGCTGAACCTGCTGTTGTAGTCGGGCTTGATCCAGCTGTTTATTGGGGATTTTTACATATTCAGCACGGAGTTGCTGCTCGGTTTTGCGACTAGCCTGTAGTTGCTGTTGCAGCGTTTCGCGCTGGGTTTGTAAAGCTACCAGCGTGTTTGCCATACCTTGCCGCGTGGGGTCGAGGCTGCTGTCTCTGCGAATTTGGCTGGGGGGCAAGGGTGCTGCTACACCGCCTCCACCCATCACCTCCGATGCTCGCGACGATAGCAGTTCATTGTAGGCTGTTAACTGTTTTTTCAGCTGAATGATTTGAGGATGCTCCTGCCGCAAATCCCGGCTGAGAATTTGCAGTTGGGTTTCAGTTTGATGGATTTGCGATCGCAAGCTGTTAATAATTGGGTCAGCACTCAAGGCAGAAGACGTGTAAGCTTCAGCCGCCGTCAAACCCAACTTGTTTTGCAGACTGCGAATTTGGGTGTCAATTCCCTCCAAAGTCATCTGAAGCTGACGTTGCTGCTCTTGGCTACCAGAAATTGCACCCAGTGTCCTCCCATCCTGAGCGGCAACCAGTGCAGGTCCCTCCTGGCGGATATACTGCTCTAGTCTCTGTTGCGCCTCTTTAAGTTGCATCTCAGCAGGAGATAACCGGGCACTGATGGAGTCAATAATCGCTCGTAGCCGGGAGCTGTTAATCAAACGGCTCTGTTCCACCATTCCCTGCATTAGCGCTTCCAAGGTAGCACCCGCCCGCTTCGGGTCGCTATCGCTGTAAGAAACTTGAATAACCTTCGGTCCGTCCTCCTCCGGCAGCTTTACTTTCGCATTTTTAGCAATTTGTGCTGTGTCTGCTTTCACGCGCGTTGCTGCTGCTTTGACCACATTCTCTGCTAGCAGCGTATCCTCATTCAGCTCTTGACCCTGCTTTTGAATCGCTTGCGTCGTCGTTGAAAATGGTGCAATCGGCCCGTTATAAGCCAGCACCCCTGTGGCCTTGAAAACAGGAGCTGGTGCTGGTTGTATACCCATGACGGCTGACGCACCGACAATGATAGTAAAACCAGCTAATCCAATCCATTTATGTTGATCCAGGGCGATCAGATAACGCTTAACAATAGGAGGAGTCATGGTCGTTTTTGGGCCTAGGGGCTAATGAGGAAATCAGGAGTAGAAACAAGTAGAAATCAAAAGTTCACGCTAAATATTTTTCTTATTTTGCTGCTTTGGCTTGATATTTTCTAACATTTATTTTCTTGGATATTTTTGGTTTCAGGTAGCATTTATTACCAGCTTCTCTAGTCGGAGTTATTGTTACTATCAGTCGTTGGACCAAACAGATCGGTAGCACTTTCTCTTAGCTGGTCAAAAAATAGCAGGAATCCCAAAATATCCCGGAAAGGTTGAGTAAAAGTACTCAAGGCATAAGTGATTTTACCAACCAAGTTACGGCCCACCACAATGACATCGTTGTTCCTTAGGGGGACATTTTGAGCAATGTTTCCCAGTAGCGCTGCTTTCCCATCTATTTTCTGAGTAACTGCTTTGCCGCGTTCGGGATCGAATCGAATCAGGGCGATATTTCGCAGGTTAGAATTATCTGGACTAGGGCCAATCGCGCTTAAAGCATCAACAAATGTACTACCGTTGGGCAAGCTAATACTACCAATTCCCCCACCAGCGTAGCTCAAAACTCGGATGTTGATCTGCTGCTGAGACACAGTAGAACGAGAAACTAGCGCTCGATCGTAGTTTTGCTCCGTGGCAACTTCTAGCTTCGGGATGACTACTGCATCGCCATCTTGTAAGCGTAAATTGGGGAGTGACTGTCCATTTAGCAGCGGCGTAAACAAATCAACTCGTTGCTCAATTGTCGAGCCATCGATCCGGGCGCGACGCACCAAAACCGATCGCAGATCGCCGAGATTAGTGCTGCCACCAGCGATTAGCAATGCCGCAGAAAGTTGAGCGCCAGGAGCCAGGGTGTAAAAACCAGGTCTAACGACTTCGCCGCTGATAGTAACTTGGGCTGGACGTTGACCTGCCAGAGTTACAGTGACAGCGGGATCGATGACAAAGCGGTTTAAGCCCAAACGAATTTTTTCCTGGGCTTCTTCCAGAGTCAGACCTAATACAGGTATTTTCCCTAACAGGGGTGCTGCGATGTTTCCTTCCGCGTCAATAACGCTTTGAAAACTCAAGTCTGGAAAACGCTCAACCAACGCCGAAATCGTATCTCCCGTGCCTAGCAGGTAGCGATTATTAAACTGGGTCGGCTGTCCCTCAAACGGCTGAGGTGATGGATAACCCAGCGGTGGCGGCGGACTGGTGGGATCGATAGGAGCTGCTGGAATCACCACCGGCGATTGTATGTTCTCGTTGGTGTTAGGGAGAGGAGGTGGAGGCGGGAGGGGAGGCGCAACCGAGTTGGGTAAGGTGGGTAAAGTTTGACTCATCCCTCTACCAGCAAAAGTCCCTGAGTGCAGCATCCAGAGTAGGACACTACTCGGCAACGTGTAGACAGTGGTGTGGAGAGTGAAGAGAAAGAAGGCGGCGAAGCGGTGGAACCGGCCTCCAGAAGTGCGAGACATAAGTATATTCACTAAGACCTTAGGGAACCGATCATCAAATTTATCAGTTATAACTCACTGTGCAACTTTCTTTGCATTCTCAACAAAGCGATCGCGTCTTGAAGTTCCTCCCCAGAAATTCATCCCGCGATGTTTTAGACTGGCACGATTGCAAATCCTAAAACCCTTATGGAGCTTTAGGTTCCCTTCCAACATCCTTGGATCAAGATGCGATAAACTTCTACCCGTTAGAAAGCCGTTTGGCTTCTAAACTCCACCGGGTTGCATCAAGGGTGACAATTCTCAAAAAGTTGCACATCTCGAAAAGTTGCACAGATTGCACAGAGTGTAGTTATCAGTAAATTCATTCTTCAAATCCAAGCGAGTCAAGCAAATTTCTCCTCCCACTCTCAACTCATAACTCTTTCATCAAAGCAGCTTGAACCGTTTGACCGAGCGATTTAGCCAGTGGTAGAGCTGTGTCAACCTCAGCCAAAGGCTCCATCGGTATCAAGATGCTAACAGCAACCCAAGGCAAGCGGCGACGGTGCAATTGAGCCATTTGATCCGCCCAGAACCAACCACTAGGAGACGGATTGCCTCCTCCAGGCCAAGCGTACCACTGAAGCACGGCGAAGGTCTGCTGCCGAGTCCAACCGCGAAAGAAACGAGCTTTAACATCGGAAGATGTCGGACGTGTAGCAGAAGTTCCAGATTCTGTAGTGTTTTGGGTTCCCGTTTGTGCTTGAGTTTCAACCTTAAACTGCAACCGCTGCTCTTGATCGGTCTGCCACTCTTTAAACCCATTAATATCCATCCACTCAACCTCTGGTTGAGCCTTGCGATCTTCTTGAGGCAAAAGCAGCAAAGTTACCTGGTTTTTTTCATCCTGCTGGAGTTCCTGAATCGACCATTTATGACCGCCAATCGTTACGGTATCCTGTTGTTGAGTCTGCCAGCCGGGAAGCGCTAGACCAGCCTGCCGTATATTTTTGAGTTGTTTGAGGTTGGTCACTCGTGGGGGATTTGCCCAAGACCAGCGTCCTGTCAAGTAACTAGGAACTGCGCCAATTGCCATCAGTCCGACAAGAAAACTCAGTAAGACGACTTTAGAAAATTGAAAGCGCTGCAATTTCTTGGGCAGTTTCATGCTTCATCCTTCTGAGGCTCATCTGAAATATATCGATCGATCGCATTGAGTAGAAGCACAATTAACCCCAACATACAGGCAGAATAAACATCACCGCCCCAGCCTTCGTGCAGCCAATCAAAAGTTTTTTCTTGGCCAGTACCATGAAAGAAAGTTAGCAGCGTATTGCGGACGATATTACCAGTAACGCTAATGACTACTGCACCGACGACTAACAAAATCGTCTTCGTGCGAGATGCCCAAGCACCCGTCCAGTAAAGCAACATCAAGGTTACATAAAGACTGGTGAATAACATCTTAAGTCCAGCGCAGAAAGGCGCAACTTCTACAATTCGTCCGCCTACGAATAAGTAAATCTGGTTGACAGTAACATTCATCCCGAACTGAGTCAGGATGAAACCAGCTGTTGCAGCAATGAATCGCTGGAGGGGCAAGGTATAGGGAGCTAGTAAGTAAGGAATTTGGGTCGGCGTTGCCAAAAATACGAGTAACAAGGGAAAGCCTTGAAGTTTGAAGCCAGGAACTCCTTTCAGCCACAGACAAAGTCCAGCTAATACAGCGGGAAAGGATAAATTTATCAGGTCAGTAATGCCGCTGAGATAAAATACCCCGCCCAAGGCTAGCAAGGCTGCGCCTAGTGGATGACTTGTATCTGGTAACTGACGCCATTGTTGTCGATTTAACCAGGTTATATAGGCGGCAAAAGGCAACCCAATTAAACCGTGGCTGTAATATTCATGTTCAATACTGATATTTTTGTTCAACCAGCCATCGTACCAGTGCCATAACAGTGGAGCATACAGAATCACCAGCAAAGCAACAATGGTTCCTTCTAGCAAGTAACGCTCAATGGCAATCGGAATCTTTCGCTCAAAATGCATAGTTTGACCTTAATTTTCTAAGCTTTCTTAATGCTAAGCGCAAAGTTAGAATCATTATTCTTAGCGTTTTTTACATTGAAAATTCATCAGGTTCTCACACACAAGGTTTGCAAAGTATCAATGACCTGATGGACTTGGGTATCGCTTAAGCCTGGATACATCGGTAAGGATAAAATTTCCAGTGCTAGAGCTTCGGCTTGGGGGAAGTCTCCGGCTTGATAGCCGAGATTCTCGAAGGCGGGTTGAAGATGACAGGGAATGGGGTAGTGGATGCCGGTTTGAATACCAACAGCCGCTAGTTTGTCTTGAATCGTCTGCCGGTCGAGGGGACAAGCTTCAGTGACACGAACAACATAAAGGTGATAAATGTGACCGTTGCCACTTTGGTTTTGGATGGGGAAAATTCCAGAGTTTGCCAGCGGCTTCAATAAGGCGTCGTACTGCTGGGCTGCTTGGTTACGTGAGTGGTTCCAGTCGGCAAGATGAGGGAGTTTGATGTTGAGGACAGCGGCTTGCAGGGTATCAAGTCGGCTATTGGTACCGGGTTCGGTGTGGTAATACTTACGGGAACACCCGTAATTGCGGAGCGATCGCATTTTCTTCGCTACTGCTTCATCATTGGTGATGACCATGCCTCCATCTCCTATGGCACCCAAATTTTTACTGGGATAGAAGCTAAAAGCTGCTGCTTTACCAATAGAACCGGCACGATAACCTTCTCGCTGTGCTAGGTGAGCCTGAGCCGCGTCTTCAAATACAATCAGGTTGTGGGTGCTGGCAAAGTCCAAAAGTTGACGGGGCGAAACCATTTGCCCATACAGATGCACTGGAACGATCGCTTTGGTTTTGGCTGTGACTGCTTTTTCGGCGGCTGTAAAGTCAATTAGCGCAGTTTGAGGATCGCAATCGACTAAAATCGGCGTGGCACCAGCGTGGACAACGCCGATCAGAGTGGCGATGAAGGTATTGGTGGGTAAAACGACCTCATCCCCGGCACCAATACCACAGGCTTCTAATCCGAGCGCTAGCGCATCTGTTCCCGAAGCGACCCCAATGCCATAAGCCACACCACAGGCACTGGCAAACGCCGCCTCAAAGTCAGCTACAGCCTGACCTAATATAAAATCTCCTCGTTGAATCGTACCCCGCACTGCCTCCTCTATCTGTGTTTGAAGAGGCTGGTGTTGGAGTTGAAGATCCACAAAAGGAACTGCTGTCGTAATATTGTTCATACGGTATGAGAATTCAGTGTGAGAATTAAAGTTACCGAGAGTTTTTAGGGTTTTGGAATCGCCAACAAGAATGCCTTTTGAGGTATCAACAGCACTGATTGGAAGAAAAGCTTAGGCTTTTAGAGCGATCGCTTCCATAAAGTTTTCCCGATTGATCCAGCTAAAGACCAGTTTAAGCGAGACCAATACTCCCTGTATGAAGAGAAAGTAAAGCTTTTATATTGAGAATAGTTACAATATAAACGGTAAATTCTCTACGCAGAATTTAATCAATTTTTATGTCATAAGTACGTAGTCGAGTTTTCCAAATATAAAAAGGGCTAATCAGGCTATTAATAAAAAGTTCCATTTGGCAAGCAGCTACAATATCATCTTTCAACGAAAATTTATACTTGATTAGATGAAATAATATTTTACGTAAATCGTTAACCATATACATAAAAAAAACGGCGGGTCGCTGCCAAGGTTTGAAACTAAGCATCCGAGTCCGATGGCGGCTCAAACCAATCCCTCGACATAATTTGATTAAATAGTCTTTCTCTAAGCGCCAGTGGGGAATTCGATGGTGAATACACATTTCAGGGTTGTACCAAATTTCCCATCCAGCTTGTTGAATATGTAATAGCGCTTCCAAATCTTCTCCTGCCAGCATATTGTCGCCAATTCGCCCGTGAAGAATAAAATTTTTCGGCACGCTTTCCAGCCAGACTTGGCGACGCACAACTAATCCAGCTCCAGGTGGTAGAACCTTTTTGTGGGGTTCGTAGCATAGAGCATTTGTTCCCCTGTCTGCAATAGCGAGCAGACAAGCGATTTCTTCAAAATTTTTGGGAGGAGTCCCTTGCAAGTCACCATAAATGCGGCTCCCATAACCGCCAACTTTCGGATGATTTTGCCCAAATGTGTATGCTGCTGCAACCCACGTAGATGTTGGTAAATTATCGTCATCAAGAAATCCAATCAACTTACCTCTGGCTTCTTGGACTGCACGTTGACGGGAAAAGGCAAGTCCTTGTTGGGGTTCAAAACAATATCTTAAAGGATAGGCGAAAGGCCAGTTTGCTTGGTATTCTCGAACAACTTTGGCGGTATTGTCTGAGCTGTTATTATCAACAACTAAAACTTCCCAGACAATTTGCTCGGTATGAATTTGCGATCGCAGTCGCTCTAAGACATCAGGTAAACGGTCTTCCCCGTTATAAGTCGGAATGGCTACAGTAAAATCAACAGACATCGGTTTCAGAGCAGTTTTTTCAGATACGCGATCGTAATTAAGCATATGTTACATTCCTAAGCTTAATGATGCTCTTCTATACTCTTAGTATGCCCAGAAGTACTGGTTGAAATCGCAACCCCACGAACATAATTAGGACTGCGCGAATTGCCAACATTATCGAGAAGCTCTGCCCTTTGCAAACAAGATCGAAGATGCAGATGCAAATTTAATTTTTCTGGTTTCAGCACTGCCTAATCTGGAAGATCGTCGTCAGCCGCTGATGACGCGGGGAGATGACTCGGCTGTGGGTAGATGCCGGAGAAAAATCGACATTTGACGATTCAAAGCCAGATTGACGCTCCACGAGGCGCCAGGGACGCTAGGTTTTCTCGTGGCACCCTGAACGTTGGGGTTATGAGACGGGCACGACAAAGTAAGAGTTGCCTCTTATAAAGTTTAACTGCATTGACGGCAGTGAAGTTTCAGACAGCGATCGCCAACATTGTACGGATATCGCTAGTACCATTCACCACAATCAAAAGGTAGAAATTTAGGGTAAGGTTTATTTTCCTTGAGAGCATGATTTCTGGATGAGGGGATTAGCTGGGATGACAAAAAATTACGCTTGCTAAATTTTCCAGAAATCCTTGGTATGCCTTATCTAGCGCCCTTCCGGAATATGCGGCACCACCTCATTAGTGCCGCTCGTACCGAGAATTGGCATCTGTGTAGCAATGTTCTAGCAGTGAATCCCATTCGGGTTGGATGCGATCGCTTACCAAAAATCAGCTTTCACCATACCTCATCCAAATCCAACTCAAATCCAGGTAGCACATCCTCGCCAGATAGAGTTAAAGGAAACTCCATCACCTCTACATCTTGCCCTACACGGTAAATTTCTACCTGCTTCGTCTTTGGATCAATCAGCCATCCTAAGCCAACGCCGTTGGTGATGGCGTTCATAGGCTGCACGGGTGATGCCTGAGTCGGTGAACTCAATTATGAAGATTGCTCAACTTGGCTTTCAGATGGCTGATTGGTGTATGGCTGCGATCGCTCTTCACCCTGTTTTTCCAGTCAAAGTGCGATCGCTGTTGAATTTTTGAACCCCGTTGGCGAAGCCTGCGCGAAGCGCTTAGACGCGAAGGACGCAAAGTAAGAAAAGAGAGGCGCTTAAGCGTTTTTAATGACCGAGTAATTTGTCTCGTAGATGCTTAATGCGATCGCGGTATTTTGCAGCCTCTTCAAACTGCAAATTCTTTGCTGCTTCCTTCATTTGCGCTTCCAGTTGGGTAATCAACTCTGGAATATTCTCTAAAGGCAAATCGTCCGCCTGTTCGTAAATTTCTTCCAACTGTTGAGAATTCAGCCGCCGCGAAACATCTAGGTAAGCCAAAATTGAGTTATTGACTTTTTTGATAATCGGCTGGGGTGTAATGTTGTGCATTTTGTTATATGCCATCTGAATCCCCCGCCGTCGGTCGGTTTCGTCGATCGCTTTGATCATGCTATCGGTGAGATTATCAGCATAGAGGATGGCTTGTCCCCGGATGTGACGAGCGGCGCGACCAATGGTTTGAATGAGCGATCGCTCTGCGCGTAAGAAACCCTCTTTATCTGCATCTAAAATCGCCACCAGAGAAACTTCCGGCAAATCCAACCCTTCTCGCAGCAAGTTAACCCCAATTAGCACATCGAAATTGCCCTCGCGCAACTCTTGCAAGATTTCAATTCGCTCAATCGAGTTAATCTCTGAGTGCAGATAGCGGACTCGAATTCCTCGTTCTTGTAAATATTCTGTCAAATCCTCCGCCATGCGCTTAGTTAAGGTAGTAACTAGCACCCGTTCTCGCTTGTCAATCCTGTCTTTAATCTCACCTAACAAGTCGTCAATTTGTCCTTCCGTGGGACGCACAAAAATTTCTGGATCGAGTACGCCAGTCGGACGGATCACCTGTTGTACAATTCGATCCTCTGACTGTTCTATCTCCCAGTTACCGGGAGTTGCAGAAACAAAAATACACTGATTCACCTTCTCCCAGAACTCTTCTGACTTCAGAGGACGGTTATCAGCCGCACTGGGGAGGCGAAAACCATGCTCGATCAGCACTTTTTTTCGTGCTTGGTCGCCATTGTACATCCCCCGAATTTGCGGGACGCTAACGTGAGATTCATCCACCACCAATAGCCAATCTTTAGGAAAATAATCAATCAGAGACTCTGGAGGTTCTCCCGCACGCCGTCCTGCTAGATGTCGGGAGTAGTTCTCAACGCCGTTGCAATATCCGACTTCCCGCAACATTTCCAAATCGTAGCGAGTGCGCTGATCGAGTCGTTGCGCCTCTAGTAATTTCCCAGCTTTTTCTAATTCTTCGAGCCGATCTTTGAGTTCCTGTTCAATGTCATTACAAGCGGCTTCTAGCCGATCTTCTGGGGTGACAAAGTGACGCGCTGGGTACACATTTACGGCGTCCATACTCTGAAGGATTTCGCCGGTTACGGGGTCAACGTAGCGAATGGCGTCAATTTCATCTCCAAAGAATTCTACGCGAATAATCCGATCTTCGTAAGCCGGGCCAATTTCCAGCACATCGCCCCGAACTCGGAACTTTCCTCGCCCCATTTCTACATCGTTGCGGCTATACTGCACGGAAGCTAAATCTCGCAGCAACTCGCGTTGATTCACTTCTCGCCCCATCTTTAAGGGAATCGCGGCTTTGAGATATTCCGAGGGAATTCCCAAACCATAAATACAGCTAATAGAAGCCACGACAATGACATCGCGCCGCTCAAAAAGCGATCGCGTGGCGGAGTGTCGCAACATATCAATTTCGTCGTTAATTGCAGCACTTTTCTCGATATATGTGTCGGTGACGGGAATATACGCTTCTGGCTGATAGTAGTCGTAGTAACTGACGAAATACTCCACCGCATTTGGGGGAAAGAACTCCCGCAATTCGTTACACAATTGAGCAGCGAGCGTTTTGTTGTGCGCCAATACCAGCGTGGGTCTGCCGACATTCTCAATAACGGCTGCTACTGAGAATGTCTTGCCCGTTCCCGTCGCTCCCAGTAGGGTTTGAAAGCGATCGCCTTTTTTTACGCCTTTCGTGAGTTGCGCGATCGCATTCGGCTGATCGCCCGTCGGTTGAAAGGGAGCTTGCAGACAAAATTGCGTCATACAGTTTTAAGAAGCTTTAAGAAAATTGTTTTTCGTGCCTGGAGCTTGGTCGGCAGATTACCACATCTCTCTTCTCTCTCATCCTAGCCATTTGCCCTCTTCTATGCCTTGCTCATCTAAGCGATCGCCAGAAATAAATCCTAACTTGTCACTGCCATGCACGTTCATCGCCAACAGCATAATTATTTTAATAAATATTGACAATTCTTATTTTTTGTATTCAAGCGGTAAAGCGATCGCTGATTCGTTTATCGGCTTCAACATTGCTTGCAAATGAGATTGTGTCATCCAAGTTTTTAGCGATCGCATTTTAGTTGCACTTGGGACTAAATTACTTCTCCCCATTTACTTGATTAGCACTCCCTCTGCAACTTTGGGAAGCCGCTTGTTTCTAGCGCAGGGGCGCTTTTACTGCAAAGGTTCGAGAGAGCTGTTGAAGGGAACTTATGAATGGGATAATAATCCCACGTTTTTAGCCGTGACAAGATTTCCTATTGTAAAAATTAAGAAGTTTTTTAAATTATCATCTACCTTTAGCCGTAGGAAATGCTCATTCTTTGAGCATAGGTAAAGAGTAATAATAGCGATCCCCATTTTTTCTGTCTGGGGGCAGAAGGCTATGTAAACAAAACTAGATACATTGAATACATAGAAGCAAAAGAAGACTGCGGCAATAAAGCAAATTTAACGCATCTTCTAAAATAAAAACTGTTTGAAAGATTAGGAGAAAAAAATGAGCGTTGAAGATAGAGCTAAAGCAACCGGCAAAAATATCGAAGGCAAAGCCCAAGAAGCGCTCGGCAATATAACTGGCGATCCAGAAGATAAAGCTGAAGGAAAAGCCAAGCAAGCTGAAGCCCAAGTAAGTCACACCAAAGAAGATGTGAAAGATAAGGCAAAAGATTTGGTTGATAACGCCTAATACTTGACTTTGGAGGTCTAGCTACTGAAAAGATTCATCTAGACCTTCTCCCTTATTTAATGCAGCCAATACCACAGACAGGCAACACCCTGATTCTGTCTTGTAAAGACAAGTTTAATAGGAGACTGAGGTGAATTTTCTTCAGCAATTTCGGAAAATTTTTACGGCTTTAGTCTTGGTTCTGTTCCTCTCTACAGCTACAGCTTGTAGTGGAGCCAGCCAAGCAACTCAACCGAAAGCTCTACCGGGTGCGAGTAGCGGTGCTAACAGCATTGTCGCATATCAACAGTTGGAACGGGGTAGCACTGCCGCCGGTCAAGAATTTGGTAACTGGGTAGTCCAGACAGCGAAAGGATTAGTCAAGGATGCCTACGTCCGTGATAACAACAAATTGGGAGTTGTGATTACGCCCCAAGTCCGTCCTAACGAAGTTAAAAGTTTAGCAAGCTCTTTAGCTCAAGGATTCCACAAGAATTTTCCCAACCAAGATTTAACCATTTTGATGTATGCGCCAGATAAAAAACTGATTTTGACAGCAAAATATGATGAGCAGTCAAAACAAATTCAGTATCAAGGTGCTTAGTTTAACTAAGGGGAAATCGGTGAAAGCTGGGGCAACTCATCTAGCTTTAACTACTTTAGAAGGTGCATTTGTAGAGATAGGGTGAATCCCCTCTCTACCCAAAATTTACGATTTTTTCTTTCAGCTTTTGAATCAGGAGATAAGAAAATGACCAGCAGCGAACAATATAAGCGTCAAATCATGAATGATTTGGCTGGTGGTGACTCCGAAATGATGCAGGATGCTCCAAGCGATCCTAGCAGCGACTATCAAAATTTTGATGACTTTGCTCAACGTTCCTCTAGAGACGAACGCCGTCAACTGTTTGGGAAGTCTCTACATCCAGACAGCATTCCTGTCAGCCAGATGGAACCAGAACTGCAAAAAGCGATCGCGCAGATTCAACCCAGCGAACGGGATGATGTGGCGCGGGAGTTCTTCAAGCGGTTAAAGGAAAGAGGTCTTAATGACCGCCAGTTAGAGCAACAATTAAGTCTCTCCACCCATCACCCCAGCCGCATGAGTGCAGATGATGTTAGCAAACTGGCTACCTTTACCTATCACACTCATCCTGACATCTTCCAAGATGTATTAGCTGACAAACCAGCTATTATGAAGTTTCTGAGCAATCCAGTGGTTGCCGCTGTATTTGGCATTATGGCAGCTAAGTGGCTAGGTGGACGCAGGCACTAAAGCCAGCAAAATTGAAATAGCATTAGCTTGTTAAAAAAAGGCGACCCAATTTGATTGGATCGCCTTTTTCGGTTTAATAGCCTTTAAATTAGCTCAGCTCATTGAATAGCTTTCTCTGAAATTTTCCTATCCTCACCATTGACGACCATTCACGAACAAACCAATATCAAAGTCCGCACTCGCCAGAATCTTCCCATCTGGGCTGAAAGCCAAGAAATGTTTGTAGTTTGAATTCTTGGTGAGGGTGTGGATACAGTGCCAAGTCGGAGTGTTAGGCCTAGATAAGGGGTAGTAGCGATCGCCTTCTTATCTAACAACAAAAAAAGCCTGCGATCGCAGGCTTTGTTCATCTCGTAGAGATAAGAATTATCCCATTTCTACAGGCATATTATTAAATGCTTCTTACACCGCAGCTAATTCTGGTGAAGGACGCTTACTATTGCGAATCCCTTCAATTGCCTGTGCATAATCCTTCGCCTTAAACACAGCAGAACCAGCAACAATTGCATTCGCTCCTGCTTCCAAAACCTGCCAGGTATTATCTACTTTGAGTCCGCCATCCACTTCAATCCAGGGATCTAAACCACGTTCATCGCACATTTGACGCAACTTCCGGATTTTCGGCACCATCTCTGGGATAAAACTTTGACCGCCGAAACCGGGGTTAACGCTCATAATTAATACCAGATCGCAAATCTCCAGCACATACTCAATCAAATCCAAAGGAGTAGAAGGATTGAGAACGACACCCGCCTTTTTACCCAGTTCCTTGATTTGTCCTAAAGTCCGGTGCAGATGCGGTGAAGCGTTGTGTTCTGCATGAACGTAGATATGATCTGCCCCCGCCTTCGCAAAATCTGCCACATACTTTTCTGGTTCCACAATCATCAAGTGGACATCCAACGGCTTTTGGGTAACTGGGCGAATCGCTTCTACAATCAGCGGACCAATTGTAATATTCGGAACAAAGCGACCATCCATCACATCAACGTGAATCCAATCTGCACCGGCGGCATCTACCGCCTGAATTTCCTCTCCCAATCGACTGAAGTCAGCTGATAGGATTGATGGAGCGATAACAATCGGCTTCTGGGATGGCGTTTGGGTCATGGTTATTTATACTCTCTTGCGTCCTCGTCTGGTATTCAGTTTAACAAAAGACGTGGCAAGCCTTAAAAAAGTATGAAGTATGAACGATGAAGTGTGAATTTAACCTTCAATCTCTAACCTTCAACCTTGAAACTAAGATTTTCAACCTTCAACCTTCAACCTTCAAAACTTCAGTGGAGAAGCTTGCGTGGCTCACCAGCAGATTTTTAAAAAACTAACATGGCTTGTTTGGGGGCTGGGAATTACCGCGTTAACCGCTCCTTCCTCTCTGGCTAACGAAACCTCATCACTAGGAGAAGCAGGCATTGATGCCCAAAGGCTACACGCTGCTCCTTATAACTTATTGGGTCGTAAGATTGCTATCGGTCAAGTGGAGATTGGAAGACCGGGACAATTTGGTTTGGATAAAGCGGTTTCCCGGAATCGAGCCTTCTCCTTGATCCGAGTCTTTTACCGAGATGCCCCAGCCAAAGCTGATAGTAATGTTGATGGGCACGCAGCAATGGTAGCAAGCGTGATGATTAGCTCGGATAAAGGTTTACCAGGCGTGGCACCGCAGGCACGACTTTATGCTTCAGCGGTTGGCGCACCGCAAAAAACAGGTCAACCGGAAGAGTGCTTATCCACGCAGTATGTGGCGATGCAAAACGGGGGCGATGTTCGGGCAATTAACTTTAGTTTTGGAGAGTCTCTGGAGCGAGATTCTCGACCGAACCCGATTCTGGATGGCAACGCTCTACTAACCCAGTGTATTGACTGGTCTGCTCGCGTCCACGACTCGCTTTATGTAGTAGCGGGGAATCAAGGGACTGGCGGGATTCCGATTCCCACCGATAACTATAATGGCGTCAATGTTGCTTACACAACGCGCCGCGAGGGAATTTTTACGAAAGTAGATTTTGCCAACTTGAGCGCTGCGCCTATCGGGATTGCGAAGCGTCTGCTTGACCGGGAAATTAATGTTGGCCCCCGTCGCTCGATTAGTTTAGTAGCACCCGGTAGCCAGATCGAGGTATTAGATATTAAGGGTAAGGAAAGTCGGGTTACGGGAACGAGTTTTGCGGCTCCCCATGTCACCGCATCTGTCGCGTTATTACAAGAATATAGCGATCGCCAACTGCGAACACAACAGCCCAACTGGACTCCAGACGCCCGTCGTCATGAAGTTATGAAAGCTGTGCTGCTGAACTCCGCAGAAAAAATCAAAGACACTGGTGATGGACTGCGCCAAGCGATGAGTCGCACAATTTTGACCAAAGATAACCGCGACTGGTTAGCCTCCGATGCTTACAAAGACCGAAAAATCCCATTAGACTTCCAAATGGGTACCGGACAAATGAATACTTTTCGGGCTTACCAGCAATTTAGTCCCGGTCAGTGGAATTCTGAAAAGCCGGTGCCGTTGGTCGGTTGGGATTACCGCACAGTGAAGGAGTCTGCATTTCAGGATTATGTCTTGAACCAACCATTGCAGCAAGGGAGTTTTGCCTCGATTACGCTCGCCTGGGATAGGCGCGTGGAGTTACAAGATCAAAATAACAACAAGCAGTTTGATGTTGGAGAAAGTTTTAGCGATCGCGGCTTAAACAATCTCGATATCTACCTGATGCGAGCCGAAGATAATGATATCAGCAAGAGTATCTGGTCTTCGGAAAGCGATGTTGATAGTGTAGAACACATTTTTCAGGAAATTCCTGCCACGGGTCGCTACAAAATTCGCGTCCATTATCGTCAGAAATTCAATGAAAATACTCAAGCCTATGCCTTAGCTTGGTGGACAGTACCCGCGAAAGAGCTACTCAAAGGGAAAAATTAAACATAGAATCGCGATTTGAGATTGAAGAATATAGAGGTGCGTTTAACAAAAGAGCGCGCCTTCTATAGACACGCTCCTTAAACCTTCTTCGATCCGGTTCATACCATTTCACTTTATGTCTGCCACAAATACGTCTATTGCCCCCCTTTTGAAGGGGAGTTGGGGCGAGCGCAAATGTGACATCAAAATAGTAAATTGGTATCAGTTGCCAAAACCGTAACCAGTGGAACGTCCCTGGCTGTTAGCCGTCATTCTAGAAAAGGAATGTTACGGCAATATAAACAGCTATATGAAGCGACCAATGTTCAGTTTAATGGTAGCGATCGCATCAGTCAGTATCATCCTATTCGGTTTACTGGGATGGTCGATGGTCAAAAATCCGCAGGCTGCAATGGGCGAACCCAGGCAACCTGGAACCTCTCCTACCATCAGTCAGCGCCAGAAGAAAACCGTGGATTCGAGACTGGTTGCGGCGAATACAAAATTTGGGTTCAAACTCTTCAAGGAAATTTTAAAAGAGGACAGCGGCAAGAATATTTTTGTGTCGCCTTCTAGTGTAGCGATCGCACTCTCGATGACCTACAACGGTGCTAGCGGCGATACTCAACAAGCAATGGCAAAAACCTTGGAATTGCAAGGATTAAGCCTACAAGAAGTCAATCAATCCAATGACGCCTTGAAAGCGCTCTTAGAAAATCCAGACTCCCAAGTGCAGCTCACCATTGCCAACTCTCTTTGGGCAAAGAAAGGCGTCTCTTTTAACCCAGATTTTCTTCAAAGAAATCGCCAATTTTATCAGGCGCAAATTGCAGAAATAGACTTTAGAAAACCCAGCGCTATCTCTGACATTAATAACTGGGTAAAACAAAATACTCGCGGTAAAATCAATTCAATTGTCAACAAAATTCCACCCGATCAAGTGTTATTCTTGATCAACGCTCTTTACTTCAAAGGGACTTGGACAAAGAAATTTGACCAGAAGCAAACAACAACTGAACCGTTCTACCTTTCCGATGGAACTCAGAAACAACACCCAATGATGTCTCAAAGGGATAAATATAAATACTACGAAAACGACCAGTTTCAAGCCATTAGTCTACCCTACGGAAAAGGAAAACTTAGCTTATATGTTTTTCTGCCAAAAGAAAATTTTAAACTTACAAATTTTTACCAGCAGCTAAATACTGAAAACTGGGAGGAATGGATGACTCAATTCAAAACGAAACCGGGATTCATCCAGATGCCTCGCTTCAAAATGGACTACGACATAGAACTCAACGACGCTCTCAAAGCGCTGGGTATGGAAGTAGCTTTCGACTCAAATGCTAATTTTACTCAGATGAGTTCTATCCCACTCCAGCTCAATCAAGTCAAGCACAAAACCTTTGTGGAAGTGAACGAAGCAGGAACCGAAGCAGCCGCAGTCACTGCCGTCGGAGTAATGACAACATCTGCACCGATGCCAGAGGAACCCTTCGAGATGATTGTTAACCGCCCGTTTTTCGCTTGTATTCGAGATAATCAAACTGGAACCGTTCTATTTATGGGGTCTATTGTGGAACCAAAATGAAAGACCTTGACCCGTTTGAAAATCAAGACATCAAGAGGGACGGGTTGGAAACCCCACTTTACCAGCTGTTTATCTATTTGATTCCTGTAGTTGGCTTTTTCCCAGCCCTCTGGACGCTGTACCGACGTGATAGCAACCGGCAACAACAAACCGTGAGTAGGCTGTCAGTGACGCTGGCTCTCGGTTGGCTGTTGGCATACGGTTTATTGGGGGCTGGAGTTGCACAAGCTTCAGAAACTTTAACCCTGCGTTTGTTATTTATCAATGGTCTATTGACATCGGGTTATTTTTTGGTCAGCTTATGGTTGATGGTGCGTCTGTGGCAACGGAAGTCTGTACGTATTCCGGGTGTTAGCGGGCTTGCGGAGGGAGTCGTTCGCAAACACTTGTCCTAAACGAGCGTGTATTGGTTCACCTCAGCTTGGGACGAGGCAAGAGAGGTTGTAGGCGCACAGTATTTTTTCAAAGAAAGCAACCGGAGTTACGAGTGCAACCCATTTGTATCCGGATGCTTTCCTTGAACAAAAGTAAGGAATGGGGAAGGTCGAATGAAGATTTGGCCTATGCACTTGATAGCTGGTTCTCCCTCTAGCCTACGCATCTCTATCGAAATGAGGTTAAACTCTTGCCAGTGTTTGCCTGATTTTGCAGTAAATCGGTAGAAAAACTGCTATGAGTGTTCTAGTGCAATCCTTCTTAAGGACGGATTTTGTTAGAAATAAACGTCCCAGCTCCAGATTGCCAGATTCCGCGCCCCTACCTTGAACACAAATTCGTGTTATCTTTTTTGCGTGTGTGAGGAAGCCAGTGTCAGCCCGAAAAATTCCTGAAAAACGCCCGTGGGGGCAAACATCCAATCAACCCATCAAGAAAAGGCCTGTTCAAAAACGAAACCAGGTGAACTGGCTTTGGCTTGGGTTGGGCTTGACTGGGGTGGCAATGCTGTCAGCAACTGCGGGAGCTTTGTTAGCCGTGTCTTTTTCCAGTACGCCTTTGCTGCAAAGCCAGCTAAGTCCGGAAGAAGCTGCGGTGTTTGATGGCGATCGCATTTCCCGCACCAGTATGCGATTGCCAGAACTGACCCGCCCGGTAAATATCTTAGTTATGGGAATCAAGGTCATCTCCTCCGACCTGGATAACCCTCCTCCTGAAACGAAAAATCTGGGATACCACGCCCTGGTAAACTCCTTCGAGGGTCTATCAGATACCATGCTCTTGCTGCGGTTTGACCCGGAGGCGCAAAAAATCGCGGCTTTATCAATCCCACGGGATACCCGCACCTTTGTGGAGGGCGTCGGCGTTACCAAGATTAATGCAGCGAATCTTGAGGGGGGACCAGCCCTCAGTGCTAAGGCAACCAGCGAACTCCTCAGCGGCGTGGGAATCGATCGCTACATCCGAATAAACGTTCAGGGGGTAGAAAAGCTGGTGGACGCCTTGGGTGGCGTTACCGTCTATGTCCCCAGGGATATGAAATATCGAGATGATAGCCAGCACCTGTACATCAACCTGAAAGCAGGAAAACAACATCTCAATGGCAATCAAGTGCTGCAATTGCTGCGCTTCCGCTATGACAAGTATGGCGACATCGGTCGGATTCAGCGGCAGCAAATGGTAATGCGGGCACTGATGGAACAAGCACTGAATCCAACCACTTTAGCGAGAATGCCGAAGATTCTTTCGGTTATTCAGTCGCATATTGATACCAACTTGACGGTTGAGGAGTTGTTAGCCCTGGTTGGCTATGGTGTCAAGACCGACCGTTCCCAAGTGCAAATGTTAATGGTACCGGGTGACTTTAGTGGCAGTGGGCATCATGAGGTGAGTTACTGGGTGCCAAATCGCCGCCGCATCCAGACGATGATGGCGCAGCATTTTGACCAGGGATTGGACGGTGGTGAAGCAACTGACCCAGCGTATATCCGGGTAGCGATTCAAGATAGTACAGGTGATATGAAGGCTGTCCAATCTTTAATCAACACGCTAAGGAATGCTGGCTACCGGAATGTCTACGTTGACGACCCGTGGCCCGAACCGTTGCGGGTAACGCACGTAGTGGCTCAACAGGGAGATGGAAATAGTGCCAAAGCCATCTACCGTTCGCTAGGATTCGGGGAAGTGCGGGTTGAAAGCACTGGCAACCTGGTTTCGGATGTGACGATTCAGCTGGGTCAGGACTGGCTTAAGCGGAGTGCTAGTCGGGACTCTTTTTAAATGGGTGATTGGTAATGAGAGTTTTGAGTTTTGAGTTGAAGAGAGTTCTTTAATTTAAAATTCAAAACTTAAAAATTTTTCTCAGCTACCAATTCCCAAACAGGGGATTTTTGTAGTATTAGTGGCTGCTTAGAAGTGCCGAGGGCGATCGCTTAGATGTCTGTTGACTTCCTGAGATTGATTCCAACGGCTCCACAGCTTGTACCCAATACCGCAGCGCAACAAATGACCTTGCAATTGCTCAAGTCTTTTGTCCCGCAAGCAGATCGGGTGTATCTCAGAGTCACAGATGACGTGGAATTTGTTGACCCAGGCAGCAACTTGGAACAAATCTTATGTCCTGTCTGTTTATCCCACCTGGAAACTCTCTGGTGGCAACAAGCTATGGACACCGCATACGGCACAAGATTCAACGATCTGATGGTTATCGTGCCTTGTTGCGGTATTGTCTGTTCGTTAAATGACTTGCGGTATGAGTGTCCCGCTGGTTTCGCTCGTTTTATCTTAGAAGCACGCCACCCTAACACTGACCTTGACAAGAGCCAGCTTCACTTGCTAGAGCAAACACTGGGATGTCCATTGCGAAAAATATGGGCGCACTATTAAGTTGATAAAGGTGCAGCACTGATGCCACAATTCCAGCACTTCTAAGTATTTTCAGATGATTCTAGAGTCTGCGGGTCGGTAAATTTTTCAGCCCCTTTTTACAAGGCTACTTTTAGAGTTTTGTGCCATCCTCGACTTGTGTCGTTCCAGGTAGTTTTCTGATGAATCAGCTTTCAGGAACCTTATTGAGTCTTCTGTTGATAGCATCTTCAGCGCCTCGACCTGCCCAGCTGTTGCAGGTGTTTCCCCCCGAAGAGTCAACACAGACTTATGTACAGTATGTCGCCGCTGCATTGAGCTTTAAATTAGGGGAACAGGCCGATCCTAGATCGGTGCAGTTGTTTGTTGATGGGGTAGATGTTACAAGCCAGTCTCAAATTGGCAACACCCGCGACTGGCCTATTAGCCACCTCGAAATAGGTTACACTCCCAATTTCTCTGAGTCAGGGACTCATCACGCTGAAGTTCGTTTTCGGACTCTAGATGGCAAAACGAAATCATATCGCTGGTCTTTCTCTGTCAAGTCTCCTTAAGAGAAGTCAATTCTGTGGCTAATGTGGCTGAATGCTGCAATATCCAATCCTGCAAAATTGGGTTAACTAACTCAGGCGCTTCATCCTGGGGACAATGCCCGACACCTTCGATGGGAATAAACTTCTCAATTTTGGGGTAATTGGCAAACTCTCGCCCCAGTTCTATCGGTTCCCAAGGATCTTCCGTTCCCCAGAGAATGATGGTCGGGCAGGGCAAAAGGGGCAGCAGGTCTTCCGGCAGCGGCCCTTGAGAATAGCGTGTAAAGGCTACAAAAACGTCCACAGCCCCCTCATCAAACGCGGGTGCCATGAGCATATCCACCAGTTCGTCTGTCACCGCTTCCGGATGCTTGTAGGCTTGCAGGAGAACCTTCCTTACCACCTTCGGCTTGGCAAGTTGGCTAAAGAAGAATTTGCCAATCCACTTAACTGCCAGCAGTCGTTGAACGATAGGTGCCCCAAAGCTGCGATACCAGGGCAACTGGGCGCGTTTGCGGTCGTGCAGCAGCCGCAGAGAGCAGTTAATGAGGGCAGTTCCCAAGACAATATCTGGATGATCGACTGCTGCTTGCATTGCCACAATACAGCCGATGGAATTTCCGACTAAAAAAACGGAACCGCCCACCACCTCGCGGCAAAAATCAGCCAGTTGCTGTCCCCAAGTTTCAAAGGTGTAGGAAATCTTGCCCCCTGGCGTGGGTTTCGCAGAACCGCCAAAGCCAATTAAGTCAATGGCATAGACGCGGCAATTTTGAGCCAGCACTGGAATGTTTTTGCGCCAGTGCCCCCAAGATGCCCCAAATCCATGTACCAGCACAACCGCTGGCCCTTGGTTTCCTTGAGTCTGGTAGCAGATGGGAAAACCTTGCCAAGTCCAAGTTTTCGTGACGATATGGGCAGCCGTAGGTGCAGTTGGAGTGGTGGAGGAAGATGGAGTCATGGGATAGATAGCGATCGCATCTCTTTGATTTCTATCCCGTCGCACCTTGAATGCGCTCTCAACGCCACGGGTAGACTTAGCTTTCCTAATTTTACAATTCTTCAACTCTGGAAAACACTAATTCCAATAATTTTGAGCAACTGAATCGAAAATCCCGTAAAAACTCTGATGCCAAGTGTAGATAAGCCTGGTACACAGGTGAAGACTCTCACAAGAAGCGGAAAGTGACACGGAGAATTCCAATTTTCAATTTCCAATTTCAAAACCTTAGTTTTTCATCTGTGCGTAGCACTCAAAGCGGGGAGTATGTCAGTATCTAGATTGGTGACTCCCTCATGAAATTTAGTTGGTGATGACTACGGTGCAAACTCCTACTTCTGTTCTGCCATTCCTTGGTCCTGATTTAGCTTCTACCTACGATGCCGCGCGAGTGGTGATTTTGCCGATTCCTTATGAGGCGACTACAACGTATCGAAATGGCTGCGAAAATGGGCCAGATGCGATTCTAGAAGCCTCTGGGCAGGTGGAATATTATGATGAGGAGCTAGATTGGGAAACTGGCAAAGACATTGGAATTTATACGGCTGAATCAATTGCAGACACCCGCAACGGTCGTTCAGTTTCATCTGAGGAAATGCTGCAAGTTACCCGCGAAACGGTATCTCAGATGATAGCTGACGGCAAGTTTGTTATTGGTCTGGGTGGCGAACACAGCATTACAACTGGTCTTGTAGAGGCATACCAAAAAGCTTACCCCGATGAACCCTTTACGGTCGTGCAAATAGATGCTCACGGCGATTTGCGCTATGAGTACGAAGGCTCGATTCACAACCATGCTTGCGTGATGCGGCGGATTGTGGAAATGGGATTGCCAACTGTACAAATCGGCATCCGCGCCATTTGCAAAGAAGAAGCTGACTTGATCAAAGAGAAGAATTTGACGGTGTTCCGGGCGCGAGAAATTGCGACGCAACCGGATTGGATGGAAAGGGCGATCGCAAGTATCCCCACCAGACGCGTTTTCCTCACCATTGACCTCGACGGGATTGACCCCACCCTGATACCTGGTGTCGGCACCCCAGAACCCGGTGGATTAAATTGGTACTCCCTACTCTCTTTTTTGCGGCAAGTGTTTCAAAATCACGAAGTGATTGGTTGTGATGTTATGGAATTGGCACCGATTGTAGATTCCGTAGTATCAGAATTTACTGCTGCAAAATTAGTCTACAAACTAATCGGTTATCAGGCGTTCTCCCAAGGCAAATAGAGACCGTAATTGCTTTGTTCTTTACGACTGTAGCCCCCTCGTACTTTGTTGTAATTACCCAGGGATAAGTAAATGAGTGTAATGGAAAAGACCGGCACTCCTATTGGTAGTTATGCTCCAGATTTTGAATTACCGGGAATCGATAATCAAGTCCACCACCTGGCTCGGTATTTAGAAAAGTATCGAGCTGTGGGCGTTGTTTTTATGTGCAATCATTGCCCATACGTGCAGTCCTATATGGGTCGGCTAATCCAGATTCAAAGCGAGTTCCAAAGCCAGGGATTTACCCTGATTGGCATCAACGCCAATGATGCGGTTCAGTCGCCTGAAGACAGCTTCGAGAATATGCAAAATTTGGTAGCAACTCACGGTCTAAATTTTCCTTATCTGAGAGATACCACACAGGATGTCGCTCGTTGCTTTGGGGGACAGACAACGCCAGAGGTTTTCTTATTAGATAATTCTGGGATACTCCGCTACAGGGGACGAATTGATGATAATTCCCAAGATCCAGCAGCGGTGAAGGTGCATTATTTACGGGATGCGATCGCTTCTTTACTGCAAGGAAAAACGGCGATTACAACCGCCTCAACTGAGGCGGTAGGCACCCCGATAAACTGGCGTCCTTAACACGTAGTCTCAAGGCTCTCCACACTTTAGTAACTGAATTTGCGGATAATATCACAAAACTTACTCCTCTACTGTTATCTTATGGTGGAGGTATTTTGAGTGAGACAATAGTCTGGGCATGGGGATAACTTATCGGCGGGTTTTACTAAAGCTGAGCGGTGAAGCTTTAATGGGCAACCTGGGCTATGGAATCGATCCAATGGTGGTTCAGGAAATCGCGCAGGAAGTCGCAGATGTCGTGGCAAGTGGCATTCAGATGGCAATTGTCGTCGGTGGCGGCAATATCTTTCGCGGTGTCAAGGCAGCTTCGGCTGGCATGGATCGGGCGACAGCCGACTACATCGGGATGATTGCAACGGTGATGAATGCGATGACCTTGCAAGACTCCTTGGAGCAAATCGGAGTACCGACACGAGTCCAAACAGCGATCGCCATGCAGGAAGTAGCGGAGCCTTACATCCGGCGTCGCGCCATTCGCCACTTAGAAAAAGGACGGGTCGTAATTTTTGGGGCTGGATCGGGAAACCCCTTCTTCACCACTGATACGACCGCTGCCTTGCGAGCGGCGGAAATTGATGCGAATGTAATTTTTAAAGCAACCAAAGTAGACGGGATCTATGATTCAGATCCCCATCTCAACCCAGGGGCGCGTCGCTATCAGAGCCTGACCTACGGACACGTCCTCACTCACGATCTGCGGGTGATGGATAGTACCGCGATCGCCCTGTGCAAAGACAACAACATCCCCATCGTTGTGTTCGACCTCTCGGTGCGGGGCAATATCCACCGCGCCGTTACGGGAGAAGCGGTGGGAACAATTGTAGGAGGATCTTGTGAAATTAGCTGATGTTGAAAATCATATGCAAAAGACAATTGAGGCAACTCAACGGTCTTTTAATACGATTCGGACGGGACGGGCAAACGCCTCTCTCCTTGACCGGGTGTCGGTGGAATACTATGGTTCCCCAACCCCTCTAAAATCTCTGGCAAGTATTAATACACCAGATTCTAGTACGATTACCATTCAGCCGTTTGACCGCGGCAGCATGAATCTGATCGAAAAAGCGATTTCTTTATCAGATGTCGGTTTAACTCCGAGCAATGATGGCTCAGTCATTCGATTGAATATTCCACCCCTAACGACCGAGCGTCGTAAAGAACTGGCAAAAATCGCTGCCAAGTATGCTGAAGAAGGAAGAGTTTCTGTTCGCAATATCCGCCGCGACGCCGTAGACTCAATTCGCAAGCAAGAAAAAAATAGTGAAATCTCTGAGGATGAAGCGCGAGACTTGCAGGAAAAAATTCAAAAGCTAACTGACAAGTACGTTGCCAAGGTTGATGAGCTGTTAGCCGAGAAAGAAAAAGATATCACGACCGTTTAAAGTCATTAGTCACTCGTCATGGGTCGCTCGTCAAAAGCGATCGCGTTAGAGCTAAGGACTCAGGACAAAAGGCTAGAAACGGATACTAGGCAGGTTGAAGCGCTTGTCCATCTAAAGCAGGGCGAACCAGGAAAGCAACGTGCATAGGATAGCCCTGGGAGTAGATCGCATCGATGTACCGCAGGGCTGTTTCTCGATTTTTGCAGGTGCGTAAAACTTTCTCGTTGCCGTTGGCGTATTGGATGCGTAATTCCCAGAACATCGCTTTTCCCCTTATGAAAATAGTAGAAACACCAAATAGTCGGTCAGCGACTTTATAAAACTTTCATGAACCTATCCTATAAGCTTTATATAAACTTTGCACTCAGTAAAATTGATGAATTGAATAAATATCGCGATCGCGCTCTCTAGTTGTCTGGAAGAAAAAGCTGAACGACTACGTACTGGAAAACACGGTTTGTCTTCTAGAAGTCAAGAGAAAATTTAAATCAAGGCGAATAATATTTATCTTAAAAATCCTGAAAGCCTGAAATTGTATACGTTTTACCGAGATAAGCATAATTACGCAAATAGCTAGCTGGTAGGGAAAGCAATTAAGCTTAATTACCAGTGAGTGTCAAGCGTGAGGATGTAAATTCTTCGCTTAACAAGCTTAAATTGCAAGTGTGTTCAGAAGCAAAAATTAACACGATGTTTGACTGCATTATTGTCGGTGCTGGCCCAGCAGGTGGAACCGCAGCTTATCATCTAGCTAAGGGAGGACGTTCGGTTTTAGTCTTAGAAAAAGACGCAATGCCGCGTTACAAACCGTGTGGGGGTGGAGTATCACCAGCGATACAAGAGTGGTTTGATTTTGATTTTTCTCCAGCGATTTCCTTAAAGCTCAAATCACTCCGCTACACCTGGAAAATGGGCGATCCGGTGGAAGTAGGGCTGGAAACAGGACAACCGATTTGGATGGTAAGGCGAGACGTTTTCGACAACTTCCTGATGCAGCAGGCGCAGCAACAAGGCGCAGAACTGCGAGACAACACTGAAGTAACGGGGATTGAGTTTAAGAGCGATCGCTGGCAAGTCAACACTGCCAATGGACCCGTTGAAGGTCGCTATCTGATTGCCGCAGACGGAGCCAAAGGGCCAATGGCTAAGTGGTTAGACTTTAAAGAGCGCAAACGGCGTCTGGCTGGAGCCTTAGAAGCAGAAATACCCGCCCAAAATACCAACCAACAAAAGATTCATTTTGAATTTGGGATGGTCAAAAATGGCTATATTTGGAACTTTCCTAAAGCAGACGGCTATTCTATCGGCGTTGGCACGTTCATCGGCGGTGAACCCCAAGACTTTAAGAAAATTTTGGCTGAGTACGCCAAATCTTTCGGCGTAGAGGTCAATCAGAGCAAGCAATATGGTCATCCCCTTTCTCTATGGGATGGCAATCAAAGGCTGCATACGCAAAATGCAGTTTTAGCCGGAGAAGCCGCCTGTGTCGTCGATCCGTTTACTGCTGAGGGAATTCGTCCCTCAATGTTTAGCGGCTTGAAGGCAGCGGAAGCGATTGACAAATCACTCTCCGGGGATGGCAATGCTCTGGAAAGATATACCAGCACGATCGCCGAAGAATGGGGATCGGATATGCAGTGGGCACAACGCTTAGCAGGAGTGTTTTACAGAGTTCCTGGGATTGCTTATCGAGTCGGTGTTAAGCGCCCTGGTGCCACTGAGCGCATGGGCAAGATTCTGTGCGGAGAGAGTCGTTACTCTGAAGTGGCAGAGAGTGCTATCAAACGCCTCAGTAAGAGCATGATACCGGGAATGGGTGGGTAAAACGATTGAGCATTTAGTTAGTAAGGGTTGACTTCTTTTGGGTGGGCAAAAGCCCACCCAGATAAGATTTGGTAGGTATTCCTCACTCTACAAAATTAAATTTTTGAGAGTGCAACCCCCTTTTAAATCGTCAGTGGTGCAATTTCCTCATGTGTTATATTGGGGCTTTCATCCAGAAACTTGCTAGGTTATGTCTTCTAGGACTGCAAAGTTATCCAGGTTCGGGCTGATGATTTTAGCAGCGGGATGCTTAAGCTTCCTGACGCTAGGTTGTCAAAAATCAGAGGCTGACGCTAAAAAGTATGTTGACTCAGGGAATACTCTAGCTCAACAAGGCAAATTAAACGAAGCGATCGCTGACTACAACAAAGCCGTTGAGATTAATCCCAAGGATGCAGAAAGTTACAATAAGTTAGGAACTATTCTGGTCAACCAAAAGAAATTTCCTGAAGCCAGTGATGCTTTTCAAAAGGCAATTGCAAATAGTCCTAAAAATATAGAGCTATATCATAAATTAGGATTTGTTCAGGTTCAAGAAAAGAAACTGGAAGAAGCATCTGCTACTTTTAAAAAGGCAATTGAAATTGATCCGAAAAATGCCAAATCCTATAATGACTTAGGATTTATTCAGGTCAATCAAGGCAAATTACCTGAAGCGGCTGCCAACTTCAAAAAGTCAATTGAAATTGACCCGAAAAACGCCAGGTCTTACAATGATTTGGGAGTTGCTTTAGGTGCCCAAGGTGACAGTAAATTACCCGAAGCGACTGAGGCTTTCAAGAAGGCAATTGAAATTGACCCGAAAAGTGCAGATGCACACTATTTCTTAGGGGTTGCCTTGGTCAAACAAGGAAAGTTAAATGAGGGAGTAGCAGCTCTCAAAAAGACCACCGAAATTGCTCCGAAAGCAGCACCTGCTTACTTTGGTCTAGGGGTAGCTCTAAATCAACAAGGTAAGAAGTCTGAGTCAATCGAAGCGATGAAAAAAGCCAGAGACTTGTTTAAAGAGCAAGGTCAAACTCAGCAAGCTGACCAGATCGATCAGGGATTAAAGGCTTTAGGGAAACAGTAACCAGTTTTAACACTCCCGTTCCCTGAAAAGAGGATAGGGTTTTTACTCCCAGGAGTAGGGGCACAATTGTTGATTTAAAAAGTAGGGGCACGGCAATGCTGTGCCCCTATAATGGTTGAGCGATAAGGTTTTCTGAAAGTTCTGTAACTAGGCAACCAGCCCCAGGGAAACACTGAATACGGTTTGGTTAGGGCGAAAAATACCAAAGTTCGCATTTGTTGGATTTCGTTTCTCCACCCAACAAACAATAATTTTCACCGAACCATATTGGGGAGACAGACCCAAAGCTGGGTTGGGATGTTGGCAACAGGTACTTACCATCCTCAACTTTGATAATGCTGAATACTCGAGCGGCTGAAAGTCGCCTACTCGACTGCATCCCTTGCAGCAACAAGCATGGTAGAACTGGGACAAGCACTTTTATAGTTTCGACATGACGATTTACTTTTATAAATTTGAAGATCCCTACGGATGTTTTTCCAACTTTTCTCCTCATAACATTTATCTGCTGGGTCAAGATTGGATGACGGTGGAGCATTATTATCAAGCGCAAAAATTTGTTGGCACCGAGGATGAAGCGTTAATCCCAGCGATCGCTAGCGCGAAGACGCCAATGGAAGCCGCGACACTGGGACGCGATCGCACCCGCCGCATCCGTCCGGACTGGGAACAAGTGAAAACCCAAATTATGCGCGAAGCCGTACTAATCAAGTTTCTAACTCACCTAGAGATTCAATCCATTTTGCTTTCGACCGGCGATCGCCCAATCGTGGAGGATTCTCCCACCGATTATTACTGGGGTTGCGGTGTAGAAAAAACTGGACAAAATCATTTGGGAAAAATCCTGATGAGTGTCCGTCAAGAAATCCGGCAACGGTTAGGAAAAAAGTAGCGTTACTCCTTTGTGAATTTATATATTTAGCTAATCTGAATTAGCGATTTTTTTAGGGAAAATATTTTTAGCTTTTTATAGCATGTCTTATATAAACTGTCAACATTTTTGAGTTATTTTTCCTTGAAAATATTAAAGTTAACAATAATTTTAAAACTTTTATAAGATCAATAGTTTTACGAATACCCAGTATGACTTTTCAGTTACAGAATAGAAATATACAAAAACATTCATGCCTGAATTTATAAAAGTGGTGGATAGAGGGAATGAGCTTAAGTGATAATACGCAAACAATGCAGCACGAAATAGACCAAGCAAGCTTATTACACGGAATTACCAATCGGATTCGGCGATCGCTAGAATTGCCAGAAATTTTGACATCGACAGTCGCTGAAATTCGCTCATTGCTTGAAACCGACCGCGTGATGATTTATCGGTTTCATGCCGATGGCAGTGGAGAAGTGATTGCCGAGGCAATTGATAACAATCGCCTGCCATCTTTGATAGGGCTAAATTTTCCGGCTGATGACATTCCTCCCCACGCCCGCGAGATGTTTCTGAAAGCTCGCCAGCGCTCAATTGTCGATGTTTCCTCAGGGTTGATTGGTCTGAGTTCCTTGGATTGCGCCCAGACAGGTACTGCTTTGAAGGCGGAAGATGTTCGCTATCGCCCAGTAGATTCCTGCCATATTGAATATCTCACGGCAATGGGAGTCACATCTTCCCTCGTGGTGCCGATTCTATATCATGATGCCCGCACGCAGGAGACCCAGCCGGAACTATGGGGTTTATTAGTCTCGCATCACGCTGAATCGCGTTCGGTTTCGGAACAAGAACTGCAAATCGTCCAGTTAGTGGCAGATCAAGTTTCAATTGCGATCGCTCAATCTACCTTACTCGAACTCGCCTGCGCCCAAGCAACGCGGGAAGCGCGGATTAACCGAGTCGCCACCCTGCTCCATGCACTACCAACGATTCAGCTTTCTGAAGCCCTTACGGAAACGGTTGCAGCCTTTAAAGGTTGTGGGGGCAGAATTTACATAGCGGCAGAAAATCCAAGTCAAGCAATCCTATTTGCCTGCGGCGATCAACCGATGCTAGGAGCCATCGGGAAAGATCGTCCGCTTGAAGAGCATCCCGTTTGGCAGGAATATTTAAAATTACAAGACACTGCCTGCAATCCCATCAAGGCAGTGACGGATCTCTATAAAGAACCTCATCTGCGAGTCATCGCGCCAGCGTTCCGCACGACTCGAATTCGGGGCATCCTGATTGTCCCCCTCCAGTATCGTCAGCAGTTTCTGGGATACTTGTGCATTTTTCGTAATGAAATTGATACGGAAACTTTGTGGGCTGGAAATTTCGACCCGGATCGGAGACAACTGCAACCTCGTAATTCCTTTGAGGCATGGAGGGAACTGAAACGAGGTCAAGCACAAGCGTGGACGCCGGGAGAAATTGAACTCGCTCAAGCCTTGGGTCATCACTTCTCAATGGCGATTGAGCAGTATCTCCTGTACACACAGGTGCAGTCTCTCAATAGCAACCTGGAGCATCAAATTCAAGAGCGAACTGTCCAGCTAGAACAGTCCTTAGAGTTTGCCAAAGTCCTCAAGCAAGTCACAGACCAAATTCGCAGCACTCTGGATTTAGAGAAGATCCTACAAAGCATTGTGCAGGAAGTCAGGAAACTGCTAAGCACAGACCGAGTGGTAATTTACCAGTTCACCAGAAGTTGGCAAGGGGAGGTGGTTGTAGAAGCAGTGACAGGTAGCTGGAACTCAATTCTGGGAGAGATATACGAAGATGAATGCTTTCCTCAGGAGTACGCCTCTGCTTACCAGCAAGGAAGGATTCGAGCAGTTCATAACGTAGCTGAGTCAGATTTACATCCCTGTCATATAGAGTTTTTACTGAAAATTCAGGTTCAAGCCAACTTAGTTGTCCCGATTAACATGGGGGAACAGCTATGGGGGCTACTAATTGCCCATGAGTGCCAAGCTCCTAGGGAATGGAAGACTGCTGAAATTGATTTGCTGCAACAGCTGGCAAATGAAGCCGCGATCGCAATTCAGCAAGCCGAACTCTACGAACAAAGCCGTAGTGCCGCTGCTACTGCTACCGCTCAAGCACAACAGTTAGAACAAGCTGCCGAACAACAACAAGCATTGTTTGGAGTCATTACTAAGATTCGAGAATCCCTCGATCTAAATACAATCTTCAAAGCAACGACCACTGAAGTCCGACAACTGCTAGGGGCTGACCGAGTGGCAGTATTTCGCTTATATTCCGCCTCTGGCTCGCTGGATGATGAATTTGTCTCAGAGGACGTATTACCAGCTTTAAAGCCGATTTTAGGAACCAAAGTTTACGACCGCCACTTTTCCCAAAACTATGCTGTACTTTATCAACAGGGTCGGATTCAAGTAGTTGATGACATCTACAACGCAGGCTTAACTGATTGCCATATCGAGCTGCTGGAGCAATTTCAAGTCCAAGCTCAACTCGTGGTGCCGCTGCTAAAAGGGGATATCCTTTGGGGATTGTTATGTATCCATCAATGCTCGCAAACGCGACATTGGGATGTCTCAGAAATTGAGTTCGTCACCCAGACTGCTGTTCAGCTGGGAGTTGCAATACAGCAAGCAGAATTACTCGCTCAAACCCAGCATCAAGCAGAACAACTCGCTTGTGCCCTCCAAGAATTACAACAAACCCAAACCCAGCTGATTCAGACAGAAAAAATGTCGAGTTTGGGACAGCTAGTTGCAGGTGTGGCTCACGAAGTCAACAATCCGGTTAATTTTATTTACGGCAATCTCATTCACGTTGGCGAGTACGTAAAAGATTTGATCGATCTGTTGCATCTATACCAGGAGCGTTACCCCCATCCCGATCGGGAGGTTGCCAAACACGCAGAAGCAATCGATTTGGAATTCATTGCTGATGATCTGCCGAAAATGCTGTCGTCAATGAAGGTGGGAGCCGACAGAATCCGTCAACTGGTGCTGTCTCTCCGGAATTTCTCTCGCCTTGACCAAGCCGAGATGAAACGGGTGGATATCCATGAGGGTTTAGACAGCACGCTGTTAATTTTGCAACATCGACTCAAAGGGAAGGGTAATACTCCTACGATTGAAGTTGTAAAGGCTTATGGCGATCTGCCCTTAGTTGAGTGTTATGCCGGTCAGCTCAATCAAGTGTTTATGAATGTCCTTAGCAATGCGATTGACGCGCTGGAGCAGCAAAACAACTGGGAGCGATCGAACCACCCGATGGAAAGGGGAGAAGCTGCTGGTTATTTGCACCACGCAAGTGACACAGATACTGCCCTAACATCATCAGACGTTAAAACTTCACCCGCTCAGATTACTATCCGCACCTTTTTGAAGGAGGAAGCAGAAAGAATAAAAGGTGAAAAAATACAGGAGCAAGAAGGAAGGATAAAGCATGAAACCGATTCACCTATTCATCCTTTCATCCCTCATCCTGCTAACGTGGTGATTCAAATTATTGATAATGGCTCTGGTATGCCAGAGGCGGTGCAGGCGCAAATCTTCGATCCTTTTTTCACGACAAAGCCGGTTGGTAAAGGCACGGGTTTGGGACTGTCGATCAGCTATCAAATTGTGGTAGAAAAACACGGCGGCGTCTTTAAGTGTTTTTCTCAACCAGACAAGGGCACTGAGTTCTGGATTGAAATTCCCGTTCGCCCACAAAATTGAAAGAAGCAATTGATGCTGGGCCAAAAAACGAACTCTCTACACACTCGGAACCTCACCGCTAACCCCTCTCCGTTGACGGAGAGGGAATATTGAACTCCTTCCCGTTGACCGGGAGGGACAGGGGTGGGGCTAAACTCTGAGTGCTAAAGACAGCACAAATTAGAACTTCCGATCGCTCGAAAAAGTTTTACGGGCAAATTTTCTCGATAGCGATCGCTGCCATTTCAGTACCTGCTGGCTTCCGGGTACTTCGTGCAGCAGCACATACAAACAGGGAATAATAAACAGGGCGAGGATGGTGGCGATAGACATCCCAAAAAAGACGACGATGCCCAAAGGTTGTAGGAATTCCGAGCCTTCCCCGATGCCCAGGGCTAGCGGCAGTAAGCCCAAAACCGTCGTGATGGTAGTCATCATAATCGGTCGCAGACGTTGGGGAGCGGCTTTAATGATGGCAGTTTGGCGATCGCATCCTTCTCGTTCCCGAATCTGGTTCGCTAGCTCGATCATGATGATAGCGATATTCACCACAATGCCCACCAGCAGAACGGCACCGACTAGAACAGTAGCACCGATGGCGGTTTTAGTGACGTAAAGCCCGATAATTCCCCCAGCTAAAGCTAATGGCAAAGTCAGAATAATGGCTAGGGGGTCAATTAACGAGTTGTACTGCACCGCCATGACCACGAACACTAAGAAGGCTGATAGCGCCCCCAAAGTTTTCAGAGAATTTTGCAACTGCTGATTGGTTTCGGCTGCGGAACTAGGAAGTACAGTCACGCCTTCAGGTAACTGCAAATTTTCTAACACCCGATCTACCTCTGCAAAGGCATCGCTGAGGTTAGCTCCTTCGCTGAGACTCCCAGCAATGATAAAAACCTGTCGTTGGTTAATCCGTTGCACTTCTCCAGGCGCTTGCCCTTCGGAAATGGTCGCGACATCACCCAGCCGAACTAAGCTGTTGTTATTGACAAATAAGGGCAGCTCCTCTAATTGCGAAGCGCGTTGCACCGATTCTTCATTGAATTGTACGCGCACATCTACTAAGCGATTGCCTCTTTGCAACTGCGTTGGTACCGACCCCTCGATTGCTGTCTGAATCGTTTGCCCAATGTCTTGCGTCGTCAACCCCAACTCCTCTGCACGCTCCCAATCCGGTCGAATCTGCACTTCTGGTTGCCGAGGGTCAGCATCCGGTCGAAACGTTGCACTTTTTACTTGCTCATCCAAGGCTTGCACCACTTGCCGCCCTGCCTGTTGCAGCGGTCGATCTTCGTTTCCTTGGAGGATGATATCAACATCCGCTCCCCGCACTGGCGAGTTCGTTAGGATGATACCTCGCACCTGACCGGGATTGAGCCGCAGACGAATCCCCGCTAAATTCAGTTTATTTAACTCTTGGGTAACTTTTTCGACAAACTTCTCGACATCTGTACCGGATTTGAGGGTGATGGAGCTGGAACCTCGGAGGGGATTTGCACTGGTGCTACTGCCGAAAAGAGAACCTCCGGCTGTGCTAAATACATAGTCAGTTTCGGGCTGTTTTGTGAGGATTTCGTCAACCATTGCCATCACTTTCCGGTTAGTTTCCACGCTAGTTCCCGGAGGAAACTGGGCAGATAAATTTGCTTGACCAGTGCTAATACGAGGCAGAATTTCTTGAGGAATTTGCCCTGCCATCCACAAGCTACCGCCTCCCAAAACCAGAACCGAAATCGCAATTATCAGTATTCGATAAGGCAGCGCCCTCGTTAAAGTGCGAGTATAGCTGCCAGTTGCCGCCTCAAAAGAACGGTTAAATTGCCGCAACAACTGAAACTCACCTACCCGACTCGACCAGCGGATAGCCAATAGCCGAGATGTGAGAACAGGTACAACGGTCAGAGCTACTAAAAGTGAAGCTGCGACTGCAAAGCAAATCGTCAGAATTAATTCATTAAATAGTAGTGAGAAAAAGCCACCAATTAGCAAGAATGGCACTACAGATACCAGGTTAGCGCCTGTAGCAGCAACCATTGCTGATTCTACTTCCTGGGAACTGACAATCGACTGATCAATTATCTCTTGTTTGTTTAACCGTTGCTTTGTCCGAGTGCCTGGAGTCATGCCAATGCTTTCCGCAATGTTCTCCATGATCACGACGCTGGTGTCAATCGCCTGACCAATCCCCAACGCCAGACCTCCCAAACTGAACACATTCAAAGACAAGTCAAAAAACTTCATCAAGACGATAGCCGTCAGAGTACAAAGGGGAATCGTCAGGGAAATAATCAAAGTTTGTCGCAGTGACCCTAAAAAGAATAAAACTGCTACGGCTGCAAGTAATGCTCCGGAGATGGCAGAAACGATGACATCATTCAGGGAGTTGCGAATAAATTTTGACTCATCTAAGGTGGGTAGCAGTTTCATGTCTGCGGGAATTACACCCGATTGGCGGAGTTCTTCGATGCGTTTTTTAACTCCTTCCACCACCTCGATAGTATTGGCATCTGGTTGCTTTTGAATGCTGAGTTTTACCGCTGGTTGCCCATTAAGATAGACAAATACCCGCTGGTCTTCTGTACCATCAATGACTTCGGCAAAATCTCTTAGATAAACGCGAGATTGTGGTAAAAGTGTAGGGCTTTGCGCTCCTACTGGGCTGGGAGTTGAGGAAGCAACTTCAAAGGAGAGATTGCTAATTTCCTGTGCATCCTGAAAGCGTCCGACGGTACGGGTTAGCGTTTGGGAGTCGTTGCCTTGCAAGCGACCCCCAGAGATGTCCTGATTGCGATCGCCTAAAGCATTCAACACATCTACCAAACTCACCCCCAGCGCCTGTAAGCGATTCAGGTCAATTTGCACCCGCACTTGTTCTTCCACCCCACCCGCAACATCGACGGCGGCGACACCATTGACTACACTGAGTTCGCGGGATAATTCTTCATCGGCAAATACCCGCAAATCCGCATCCCCCAGGGAAGAGGATTGCAGCGCCATTTCGTAAACGGGTAGCTGGGAGGGGTCAACTTTAAACAAACGCGCATCTTCGATGGTGCTGGGGAGTCTGCTGCGACCCCGGTTAAAGGCAGCAGTGGCATCGTTGAGCGCTTGGTCAATGTTGCCTCCCGGTTCAAAGAATAAGTCTAAACTCACCTGCCCTTCGCGGGTTTGGGAGTAAACTTGCACCACTCCTTGTGTGGTACTTAGAGTTTCTTCTAGCGGCTTGGTAATTTCATCAACTCCCACTTCGGGGGAAATTCCAGGCGCTTCTACCCGCACGCCAATTCGCGGATATGTGATAGATGGCAACAAATCGACTTGGAGTTGGGAGAGAAAGAACACTCCCATCACCAACACAGATAATGTGAGCATGAGTGTGCCGATGTGACGGCGGATGGCGATCGCGCTTAGGCTAAATCCAGACATAATAATTTTGAATTTTGAGTTCTGAATTTTGAGTGAATTCGGAATTTTGAGTGCATGAGTGAGTTTTGAATTAAGAATTCAAAGCTCAAAACTCAAAACTCTAGGGCTTTGCGGTTTCTGATAAAACACTTAAGCTTACAAGTTCGCCATCCTTGAGCGGCTTACCAGCGCGGCTGACAAATCGCTCTCCTGGCTTTAATCCCGACATAATTTCTACTTTTCCATTTACGCGATCGCCCACTGTCACCGATCGAGCCTGCACTCTTGGCTGTTGCCCTTCACGAGTCACAACAAACACCGTCGCTTTGCTAGATTTGGCATTTTCTTGGGAGTTGGAAGCGCTCTCTCCCTCGCTCCTTGCCTGTCCCCCTTGTGCCTGCCTCCCTTGTGTCTGTCCCCCTCTCCCTCCTGCTTCTTGCAGCGCCGTTTGCGGCACCACGACCCGTGGGGATGCATTTGAGGCAAAGCTGACCCGTGCCAATAGTCCGCTGCCGATCTCACCCTTGGGGTTGGCAATCGTGACTTCTACCGGCACTTGACGAGCCGCTACATTCGCCGCCGGAGAAATGCGAGCTACTTGTCCAAGAAATTCCCTGTTCTTGAAGGCATCTAATTGCACCCGCACCGATTGTCCAGCCCGGATATTTGACAATTCCAATTCTGAAACTGGCACCACTACTGTGACGCGGCTGAAATCTCCAATTTTTAAGATTTCACTACCTGGATTCGCTAAATCCCCCGGTTCTAACCCTTTAGCAACGACAACGCCGCTAATGGGGGAAGTTAATACTGAATAAGATTGGCGTTCGCGATTTTGAGCCAGTACAGATTGTTGCGCCTTGACTCTGCCTTGAGCCGCTACGACTGCTTGCTGTTCTGTACTCACCTGTGCCTGAGCAGAGAGCAAAGCTTGTTGAGCCGTTTGAGCTTCGGTTTGAGCTAATTCTGCTTGTTGCTGCGCGATCGCACCCTGTCTCGCCAAGCCAGCCAGTCGCGCCGCATCCCGCTGTGTTTGCTGCAATTCAACTTTTGCCTGTTCCACCTGTGTCCGGGCATTCGCTACCTGAGTTCGGGCGCGGGCAACTTCTGCTTGAAGCGTTGCGAGTTCTGCTTGCGCCTGATTCACGCTAGTCAACAAGGTGGTGTCATCTAACTGGGCAACAATTTGACCCTGCGCCACCCGATCTCCCACATCTGCTTTAAGAGAGAGCAGCCGTCCTTCCACTTGGGGTTGCACCGAGACTTCTCTGAGTGGGCGAGTCGTGCCGATAAATTTTACATCTTCTTGAAGCGATTCGCTGCGAGCGATCGCCACATCCACTGGTGTAGGTTTTCCTTGCCCCCCTTCTTGCCCTCTGGGAGATTGAGCCTCCGCTTCTGCTTTCGGCAGAATGCCACAACTGGTCAACCCAGGCATCCCTAAAACAGCAAATATCAATATAAATAGGGGAATTTTTTGATTTTGCCGTTGGCTTGTTGATTTTTGACTCGTTTGCTGCCGAGAGGCTTGAGCAGCAGATATATCAGGAGACATACGCTTAAGTTGCACTTGGGTGTTCCACTCAGGAGACGGTTCGGACTCGCCTTGGGCGGGGCTGTCCAGCGGTGAGATGCAAAGGCAACAGGTTAGCTCTGTGCCTGCCTGTCTATTTAGACTGCTGATAGTTTACAAACGTTCACTTTACAAATCATAAAGTGCGAAGGCAGTTCTCTTGGTCAGCCTTAAGGTCGGATTTTGGCATTTGCCTTCTGGTTTTGGGCGAGCGATCGCCCTGAGCAACATTCCAGCTGCTATGCTTTTTTTAAAACCCTTGACAAACTCTCAAATCCTTGCGTTACCAATTCTTGCGGGTTAAAAATCTATTTCTGTCAGTCGTCCTGGCGGTGGCTGGGACTGTAGTAATTAGGGCATCCGAGAACGTACCCGTACAGGCTCGTCCCGCGCCTGTATTTACACGCCATTTAGAGACAATTCAAAGCAGCGTACCGCCTGGGTTGATTATGCGCTTGCCGTCCCAAATTCTCCTCAGTGGCCCCACCGATGTAGATCCTTCTGAGTTGATTGTCCGCGTCTTCCCCTCAGAAACTCCGTTAGCTTATACTGTTAGCCTTTTTACCTGCTACAGTAATCCCCAACCGTGCTTAGTCGGAAGTTTTTCGGTTGAGAAAAAGAATTCTCTCAATGCGATACGAGAATTAGAAAAACATAAAGCAGCAGGCGATCGCATCACCTTAAGGAAAGATATTAGAGGATATCTATTGGAAGGAAAAAAGCAGAAGCCATCCTATGAATTTTCTTCAGTGATGTGGCAGCAGGATGACTTCATTTATCGCGTTAGTTTTCCCACTATAGAACGGTCAAATATTCTCTTGATGGCGAATTCAATGGCTAACGATGTGCCGCTTTTCCGCAGGGTTTCTCGCCCACTTCCCTGATACTCATCCCAAGTTGCGTTCAGACAAAGTAGGGTCTTGAACGCAACTTAATTAGTATTAATTCCAGTAATCTACAATCCGCTGAGCGTCTCTAGCAGCTTCTCCACTTCAGCATTATGGTCGAGGAAGGAGAACAAATGTTTATAGCGCAGAATTCCCTGTTTATCCAGTACGAATTGGGCTGGCAGAGGCGCACCCAAAGCTTGACCCGTACAGTAAGCTCGAAACGTCCGACAACTGGGGTCGCTGAGCAAGGGCATCTTTAAACCCAGGTCTTTGACAACCGTTTTGCTCTGCTGTTCGTCGGTACTGGTAATCATCAAAACCTCGACGCCCAAACTGGTAAAGCGCTCGTAGTTTTCATTCAGCGCTTTGATGTGAGGAAAGCAAAAAGGACAATATTGCTTTTCGGTGAAGATGCGGGTGAAGGCAAGGATGACAGGTTGCTTTCCCCTGTAATCTGATAACTTAACTCTCCTCCCGTTAGTAATGTCCGGCAGTTCAAATGCTGGAGTCGTTTCACCCAGGTCTAAACGGCTGGTTGCTGGAATCGGCAAGAAATTCTCAAAGAAGCGTTGATTTAACAGTCCGCTAAAGTCAGTAGATGTCAGCATCGGTATATCATTTTGGTCTTATTGCTGTAATTGTAATAGTTCTTTACTTTTTTGCGAACAGGGGCGAATCGTCGAGAGCGATCGCATCCTTCATCCCTCAAAAAGTCGCCTCTCCATTTCAGGAATGCGATTAACTAACTGACGGATTACTTCTTCTTCTTAGAAGTCCCTGAATTTTGTTGTAACATCACTGGGCGCAAGACCCACGTATCAGGATTTACTCGCAGATTCACAGAAAACTGGCGATCCTGAGGGACAAGTAGCCTCTCTTACAAATCTTGGCTATGTGTTATAAGGAGGCTTTGGTAATTGCAAAGAAAATTCCTTTGTTCAGGGAGAAGGGACAGTTTTAGGAAATTTGGGCGTAGTTTTCTTTTCCTTAGAAGAATATAAGCAAACGATTGAGTTTTACGAAAAAGCTTTGGACATTTGGCGGCAAATCAGCAATCAACAGTCTGAAGCCCTTACTTTGGACAATCTGGAAAAGGCTTACCGTGCCTTGGGAGACTATGAAAAAGCGATCGCATACAATCACCAGCATCTAGATATCGTGCAAGCAGCGTTACAGGAGTTAACGCGATCGCAAGCATCAAAAACTAAACCCCAATACATCTGATAGGAAAAATCTCATCAAATGTATTGGGGTTTTTGATTAATTGACGACTGAATCAGTTCTGAAACTAACTCGACACCAGAAATTTAGACGGCAGAAAAGAAGACCTTTGACTTGACGGGGTCGGGAACCATCGTCTTGTCACCGGGTTGCCAACCAGCGGGGCAAACTTCGTCGGGGTTAGTTTGTACGTACTGGATTGCTTGCAGCGTCCGCAGAGTCTCATCGACGTTGCGACCAAAAGCCAGGTTGTTAATCGTAGCGTGCTGAATCACGCCTTCTTTATCAATGATGAACAGCCCCCGGAGTGCAATGCCTGCCTCTGGATCGAGGACATTGAAAGCAGCACTAATCTCTTTCTTAATATCGGAAACGAGGGGATAGTTTAGGTCGCCGACGCCGCCGGACTTGCGGTCTGTCTGAATCCATGCCAAGTGGGAAAATTCACTGTCTACAGAGACACCAAGGATTTCAGTGTTGAGATCCTGAAATTTTGAATAAGCGTCGCTAAAAGCTGTAATCTCTGTAGGACAAACGAATGTAAAGTCAAGAGGATAGAAGAACAAGACTACATATTTGCCACGATAGTCAGACAGTTTGATGGTCTTGAATTCCTGATCGACCACAGCGGTTGCGGTAAAGTCCGGGGCGGTTTGTCCAACCCGAAGACAGCCTTCTGTGTGGTGGGTCATGAATAGATTCTCCTTAAATGGAATAGATTTTGCATTGACTCGTGCTGAGTCAAGGGTAATCTAGTTGAGGTCTACCCTAGACGCAACGACAGCTAATTTACGAACTGTAACAACTATATCATACTCATAACGAGTTTGAGTAGGAATGAAGAATTTGGATACGCGCGAGTGGCTGCTGACCAACGGGTTAGGAAGTTTTGCCAGTGGAACGGTTTGTGATGCTCGGACTCGGACTTATCACGGTTGGTTAATTGCCGCCCTCGATCCGCCGAGTCAGCGCACTTTATTACTGTCTCACCTGGATGCCAGTTTGGATGTAGGAGGACGGGTATTTGCACTAGGGACAAATTTCTGGATAGATGGAAAAATTGACCCTTTGGGCTACGAGTTATTGCGTTCTTTTGACATTGACCCCTTTCCCCGTTGGGTTTGGGGTGAAGATAACTGGCAGCTAAGCAGGCAGCTGGTGATGCCCTATGGCTTAGTAGAAAGTAGCTCACAGAGCGTAAGTAGCGGGAAGGAGACTGAGCAAGTAGGTACTCCCCAGTTTTGTCACCGGATTTTGATTCAGTACCGCTATGAAGGCACTGAGTTGGCTACGCTGAGGTTACGCCCGGTAATTGGCGATCGCGACTTTCACCACCAGCAATCCGGCGCTTCCGGATTGTCCTTCTCGCAATTAGTCGGTCAAAAGCAAATTTGCTTGCAAGGGATGCGTCCTGACTGGACTGGGACTCCCTGGCAATTGCGCTGGAGTAAGGGTCGCTATCAACCAGACACCGTTTGGTATTGGCATTATTACTATCCAGAAGAGAAGCGGCGGGGATTGGGGGACAAGGAAGACCTCTACAGCCCTGGATACCTGACAGTACCCCTACAACCGGGAGACTCCCTCACCCTAGAAGCGAAAGTGGGATTATGTAACTCCAAACAATCACAGCTCAGTTCCCTAGACTTTGAGCAAGCAGTGCAGGTTGAGCAACAACGACTGAAAGCGCTTCGCCGTCCCTTGTTGAGGGTTCATGGCAACGAACCCTCAACCATTGACAATGACATTGTCAATGATATTTGGCAGCAGCTGTTGCGAGCAGGCGATCAATTTATTGTCTACCGCGCTTCCATTGCTGGCCCGACTGTGATTGCTGGCTACCCCTGGTTTAATGACTGGGGACGCGATACGCTAATTGCTCTACCAGGACTAGCTTTAGCGACTGGGCGCTATGAGTTAGCGAAGGGACTGCTGGAAACTTTTGGGCGCTATTGTCGGAATGGTTTGATTCCGAATGCGTTTCCAGATACTGGAGCTGAGCCATTTTACAACAGTATTGATGCTGCGCTGTGGTGGATTGAAACTTTGGGTCTTTACCTAGAAGCAACGCAGGATTGGGATTTTCTGGCTCAGCAATATCCTGTGGTGCGGCAGATTTACAAAAGCTTTATGGCTGGCACCCTGTACAATGTCCGGATTGATGCCACGGATGGGCTAGTTACCTGGGATGCGCCAGGAGTGGCGCTTACCTGGATGGATGCGGTGGTTGATGGTCAGCCGGTAACGCCTCGTCGGGGTAAACCTATAGAAATTAATGCCCTCTGGTACTCTGCTTTGTGCTGGGCTAGCCGATGGGCAGAATTGTTATTAAGGGAAGGAGGCGCGAATTCACAGAGGCGGATTAACCAGCGAGAACGCTATATTCAGCAGGCGCAACAGGTGAAGAGATCGCTGCAAAAGTTCTGGAATCCGACGCTGGGATATTTCTACGATACGATCGCACCGGATGATGTGCGAGACCCCACAATTCGTCCGAATGCAGTTTTGGCGCTCTCGCTCTATCATTGCGGGTTTCCTACCGAGCAAGGGCGGTCTGTCCTCAAGGTAGCAGGCGATCGCTTAGTGACACCCTACGGTCTCCGCAGTCTCGACCCCGCCGATCCCCGCTATGTGGGGACGTATGCTGGGAATTCTCAATATCGCGATCGCGCCTACCACCAAGGTACGGTTTGGAGTTGGCTGATTGGCCCCTTTATCCGAGCCTGGAAGCGCCTCTACGATTCAGAACCCGTCCCTTTTGATTGGCAGCCGATGATTGAACACTTGCAGTCCTCAGCCTGCCTGGGTTCGGTTTCGGAAATTTTTGATGGCGATCCGCCTCATGCAGCTCAAGGAGCGATCGCTCAAGCTTGGTCTGTTGCCGAACTCATCCGGCACTACTCTGACTGATTAGCACCCTTACTAGCATGGAGGAATGAGTACCATCACAAGCCTACTCATTCTTCAGTCCTGGCTTTTCATAACTTTTAAAATGGCTCTGGCGGGATTTGAACCTGCGACCTTGGGCTTATGAGTCCCCTGCTCTAACCACTGAGCTACAGAGCCAAGTTTTCTTGAACAACCTTATCATCCTAGCATACTGGCGGGATTATTGCTATCCCTCACGCAAGAAAAGAAAAAAGACAAAAGAAAATATATTTTCTTTTGTCTTTTGCTTTGTCTTTTGCCTTTTTTTAGCGTCGGGGTAGCAAAGCTATTGGGTTGATAGCTCCTTTTCCAGATGGATGCAACTCAAAGTGAAGGTGAGGTCCAGTGCTGCGTCCGGTGCTGCCCATCTCAGAAATCTGCTGACCTTGCTCAACTGCTTCGCCTTCGCGAACCAGGAGCCGGTTGTTGTGGGCATAGCGAGTCAAACTGCCATCCGGATGCTGAATGTCCACCAGATTTCCATAACCACCTGAATTCCAGCGTGCATAGACTACGACACCAGGAGCTGCCGCCACGACGGGTGTGCCAACCGGAGCCGCAATATCAATCCCCTTGTGCATCCGTCCCCAGCGCCGACCATAACCAGAGGTCAAAACGCCCTTTGAGGGCCAGATGTAGCCATTGAATTGGATTTGGCTATCCGGCAGGTAGGGATTTGGACCAGGGAGGGGCGGTAACTCTGGAGCAACTTGTTGCCCGAAGGGGGGCCGGAGTGTCGGGTTATAAGTGTCCGCTCCGGAGGGCGCTGCTGCCACCAATGGCTTCTGGGTTCTAGCCCGTGGTGCAGCAGGTGGGGGCACTTTGATTTCGATTGCCGCCTGCGATCGCTGTTGTTGCCGTTGCCGCTTTTGCATTTCTGCTTGTACGGCTTCGTTATAACGATTTGGGCTGAATTCTGGATTGATCGGAGTCGAGTATTCAGAACGTTGCAACGGTTTGTTGACGACAGGTGCAACCGGCTCGAATGCGGGAGTCACTGGCACCGAGATGTTAGCAACCGGAACGTTCTGTGAGTTAGCGGTATCCCCGTTTTGCTGGGTACGATACTGCTGCCGTAGTTTGATGATGTCTTCCCGTAGTTTCTCAATCTGGGTGCTGTACTCAGAGTTTTGCTTCAAGCCAGCAGACTGAGTTTGGTTCCTCTCGGCAATCGGTGTGGCAGCGGGTGTGGCAATGGGTAACGGATTACCCGCTACTAACATTGGTTTGACGATAGGTACGTTAGCACTACTTTGCACCCGTACCTGTGTTGCTGCGACGGGTAAGGGAACAGCCGTTGGCAAAGTAGGAACGGAGAGATTCGGTACAGCAACATTAGACTTGGATTGTCTAAGTGCAGCGTTCAAACCAGGAATTACAGTTACAGTCTGTTTTTTCGGGATTTTCAGTGCTTGATTCACTCGAATCATGTTCGGGTTATCTAACTGATTTATCCGCAGCAGTTCTCCTCTGGAAACGCCGTGAATGCGAGCGATCGCATCCACCGTATCTCCCGCCTTGACCTGGTAAACATCTGCCGTTACCCCATTAGGTTCGACGACGGCAATCGGTACGGGTGCCACTGTCTGGATTGGCAGCGCTTGGTTAGTCGCGGTCGGTACTGGGATTGGTACGCTTTCATTCACCCCTATCGCCTGCGGGGATGCTTCTAGCGATTCCCGTGCCTGTGCCGATGGGAGGTGGTTAATCACCCGATTGGAGGCGTTTTCTCCTGGCATCTGCACCGCGATATTGCGTGGTACGGACGGTACTTGGTTGATTACCTGATTGGGGGCGTTTTCCCCTGGCATCTGCACTGCGACCGGAATTTGCACTCTAGGAGCAGCTATTTCTACCTCAGCAGCTTCAGAGCTATCAATTTGGGCTGGTTCAGCGACTTCTAATTGACCAGCAGATGCTTTTGTCGTCTCCTCAGACCGCAACTCCGCCAGACTGCTCTGCAAGCGGCTCCGCTGCTCCTTTAAGCGGCTCATGGCAGCGTCTTGTCTTGCTTTTAATAGCTCATTTACGTTGCCGGGAATCGTGACTGATTGACCCACCGGCAGTCCATCCGATGTTGTCGCTCCAGATGATTGCTGCACCTGTATCGGGCGAACACCATAAGACTCAGATAGCTTTTCGACGGTATCGCCCAGCTTAACTTCGTGAACAATACCGTTCACTGAAGGAATTTTCACCACTTGCCCAGATGGAAGAGCTGAGCTGGACTTGATGTTGTTGGAAGTGGCGATCGCGGCAGGTTCTACCCCATAGTTCTTCGACGATTGCCAAATTGTCTGTGCCTGCTGCACCTTGTGTTCGATAACGCGCGGTGCTGGTTTCGATTCTGCTTTAGCGTCCAGCTCCACCTTCGGGGAAACGGCCTCAGATGTGAATTCTGGCTCTACTACCTTTGGGGAAGCAGCGACAGATTTGGATTCCGGCTTTATTGCTGCGACTGAAGCAGTTGTTTCTGGCTCCACTTTTGAGGCAGGAGCGGCAACAGCAATATCTGTTGCCGCAGGAGCGTTGGTAACAGTCGGCTCTGTGGCGACCGGATCGGCTGCCTTTGCTTCATCGCCTTGTTGAGGCAGCAATAGGCTGGAGGTGCCCATTGAGATTGCCAATCCAATCATGGCGGCAGAGGTGCGAGCCCGACGGTTAACCTCTGGAGAAATTGGCTTCAATAAACCTGACTCTCCCCCGGAAAGCTTTCCTGCGGACAGATTCGCTTTCGCATCTTTGTCTGCTGCACAGGAAGGAACTGATTTAATCTTGTGCGTGAATGGGCGTTTCAAACACGACCTCCTACTTATGACGAGCGCTTAACTGTCCCTGAATGATTGTTTTTTACCAGTCAATGGGACAAATCACATCAAAAAGTGATTAGGATCACTGCCGGTAATCATACCTAGGCAAGATTACCCTGCTTTTTTGATTTAGACAAGTTTACATGACTGGGAAAATTTAATCATGCACGACCTACATTTGACCCACCCTGCTGAAGACTTCATCATTGCGTTAATCAGGAGCCTTTTGTCAAGAGCTGGCAAGTCAATGGTGTATTCCTTTCTAAGGCGTGCATATTGGAACATACTTGCTTGACTTGCTTTACTCCGGAAGACTGAGAAAACAACTTTTTCGTTGTTGGCATCCTGCTGTTGATCCATTACAACATGAGACTTTAAGCTGATTTTGCCTTGAATAACAACCGTAGAATCATGGAGAAAACTCTGACAAATGGCATAGAGCATACCGACGCATATTTACTAAAAATCTTCCTAAAGATTGATTCGAGGTTGTTTTAGAGGCTCAGCACTGAAAGATTTTGGATAAAAAAATCTATCAATCAATTTCCCGTTGTTACTCTGTTGTTCATAGAAATTTCTTATCTAAGCCGCGCTCATTCGGTATTCTAGATAGCTGAAGGACGCAAAAGAAACTCTCTCAAGAAAGGGAAAAGAGTCATTCGTCACCGAGTGTTGAGCAAGAAGTCATAGGGAAAGCTCAGCCAGAAATGGTCACAAACAGTTGCCGGTTAACACGTTTGAGATTCCTAGAGAAAAGGTCAAACCAAATTTCTAACCTTTAACTCAATCTGCGAACACCTGACTAAAGATTGATAACACGCAATGAGCAAAGGACTTGTTTGCCTCCTTCAGGAGGACAAAATCCCCAGTTGGCGACGCGCTTCAAACAAACCGACTGCGGCACTAACAGAAAGGTTCAGGCTCCGAACGTGCGGCTGTGACATTGGAATATAGACAGTATTGGCACAAAGGGCGAGAACTTCTGGAGGTAATCCAGTTGTTTCGCTACCAAATAATAGCCAGTCATCTGCCCGAAACTCGAACTTCAGGTAGTTATCGCTTCCCGAAACGCTGAAGCCGATCCATCGTCCCCCTCGCTGCTGATGGAATGCCTGAAAATCCTCTAAACCAATGTGGTAGTGCAGATTGACGTAGGGCCAGTAATCCAGACCGGCACGTTTCAGATAGCGATCGCTAATGTCAAAACCCAACGGCCCGACTAAATGCAATTCCGTCCCAGTGGCAGCACAGGTACGGGCAATATTGCCGGTGTTGGGCGGAATTTGCGGCTTGTAGAGAACAACAAACGGCATGAGACTTACTAATTACTCTGGCTCTAACACTAAAATTCACGCTGGAAACTCAAATTATACCCAAAGAGACATGAACCTATACATATTTGTTATATGACTCACCCAGATCAAATTGATTAAATATTCTAATTCCCGAATGATTCTTTTTAGCCAATAAATTAAGCCATAAAAAGGCAAAAAAAGAAATCAGGGGCTAGGAAGGATCGAAGATAAAGAATGAAGGCTTTAGGATAATTCTCTGCCTTCAAGCTTCATTCTCGATCCTTCAAGTGCTTCAGGCAACTAGGCTCTCGCACAATTTGTCTTCCAGTTCGCGCTCTTGGTCTGCCACCGCTTGAATGGCGTCAATCATCACGTTGGAAGTGTCAAAACCTTGGTTTTGGAGATTTAACCATCGCTGAGCCGAATTTCCTTCCCGGAGAATCTTTTTCAGGGGTGACAAGAAACAGCGAAAGCCCATCTGTTTAGACAGATCCCAAACTTCGCCGGTTATTTCTTCAATCCAATCCCGCGCCAGAATCGGTCTGCCGTCTTGCCAATGTCTCAGAGTTGCATCCAAACTTTGACGGGCGGCGGCGTCTTCGTTGGCGTCAGTCAGGGTAATTAAGTCTTGTGAAGACAATTGACTCATTTCTAGGGGATCGAGGCTGGGGTCATCAATCAACTGCAAAAGTCGCGCTTCTAGCAAGGCTGTAACCGCCAACAAGGCAACCGGATCGATGATTAGGTCGCAAATTCTCAGTTCTAGGCGATTAAGGTCGTAGGGGCGCTGGTTGCCATTTGGTCGCACGGATGACCAAAGGTGGCGGACATTTTGCATTGTCCCGGCGGCTAATTGGGCTTTCGTCCACTGGATAAAGTGGGCGTGGCTTTCAAATAAGGGAACGTGGGCTGGGGTTTTTGGAAACAGTCCCCAGCGAGTCGAGTGATAGCCAGTGGCTTTCCCATCCAAAAACGGGGAAGAAGCACTGAGAGCGAGGTATAAGGGTGCTTCTAGGCGGACAAGGCGAATCGCCCGCATCAGGGTTTCGGGATCGCTGATGCCAATGTTGATGTGGACGCTGGCGGTGACAACTTTGGTGCCGTAAGTGTTCTCAATGTAGTCGTGGTAAGGATTGCTAGGGTCAGATCGCCAGAAGCGATCGCTGCCGCCTAAAGACAGCGTACTCCCCGGAATCAAGGTGTAATTTCCCAGGCGTTTTAGATACTCTCGGAGTTGCCGTCTAGGGCGTAGCAAGGCACACAATAATCGGTCGTAACAATAAAAGGGTTCTGTGATATATTCCACGTTGCGGCTATCCGGCTCCCGCATGAACCCGTCTAGGTCTGCCACAATCCGATCGGATAAACCCACAATGTCACCATTGGGGGTGCCGGTATACATTTCAATTTCAAAGCCTTTTGATAGCAAGGGGTTTTTCCTCAGATGAGTGAGTACGAAGTACGGACACGGGATACCGCTACCGTTAAAAAGTGTATCGAGGAAGACGAAATGGCTCCTCTGCCCTTAGTCTGGCATCAAAGTTGGTACTGATGATAGACAGTGGTGGCGGCTCGGTGTAGCAAGGAATGCCGATAAACGAGGGAGTCAAGATCGTCAGCATAACCCCCGCCAATCACACAGGCGACTGGGTAGCCGAGTGCCACACAGGTACTCAAAACTTGCATTTCCCGGCGGAAGATTCCGGTGTCTGTGAGGGCGAGTTTGCCCAAGCGATCGCCAGCATGAGGATCGACGCCAGCATCGTATAAAACAAGATCCGGCTTGACTTGTGAGAGCAAATCTGGGAGATATTTTGCCAAGGTTTGTAGATAGGCGTCATCTTCCATCCCAATCGGGAGAGGAACATCTAAGTCACTTTGTTGTTTAGTTCCGGGAAAGTTAACTTCGCAGTGCATCGAGAAGGTGAAGACGCTGCTATCTTCTTGGAAAATCACGGCGGTACCATCTCCTTGATGGACATCTAAATCCACGATCAAGATTTGGCGCACCAATCCCAGATGTTGAAGCACGCGGGCAGCAATGGCTAAATCGTTGAAAATACAGAAACCCGAACCATAACTGGGAAAGGCGTGATGAGTGCCACCCGCAGTATTGCAAGCTAAACCGTGAGTGAGTGCCAGTTTAGCAGTAAGAATCGTCCCGCCCACTGCCACGCAGGTACGATTCGCTAATGCGGGACTCCAGGGCAATCCGATTCTTCGCTGGGCTTTGGCGTCGAGGGTGCCTTCGCAGTATGCTCGGACATATTCTGGGGTGTGAACGAGTTCTATCCACGCTGGCGGAGGAGGTTCGGGCGGATGAATTTGCTCTGGATGCGCGACGCGATCGCTTAAGAGCATTTCGTAGAGTTTGCTGAATTTGGGCATGGGGAAGCGATGCCCTTCTGGAAGAGGTACGACATAATCCGGGTGGTAAATAATTGGCAAGTCCATATTTAAAATTTTGAACTGCCAAGAGGCAAAGGAAGAGAGGATTTCCGAGGCAATTTTCCTCAGACGCTACGCGATCGCAATATTTTCCAGGCAAAACCGCTAACCAGGCAACCTAAACCAATACTGAACAAGATGACAATGACCAAATTCGCCAAGGGGATGACTGCGGATAGTTGGTTGTCGATTTGGTTAGGGTAAGGCTGGGTAAAATCTTTTACCAACGCCGAGGAAGCAGAGGCGGCGACTGAGGCGGTTCCCACTCCCAGACTGGCAGCGGCGATAATATTTTCCAGATTGCGATCGCGCTTAGCTTGTTCAATCTCGACGATGCCTCGAATCGTGTTAATCACATCTTCTAGCACTCTCAATGCAGGGCTAAAGCTGGCACGATCTTGTTGAATTTGAATTTCGTATTGCTTGACTATTTGGTTGAATTGTGCCAGAAAATCCAGCTCGGTTTCTCCATATTTGCTAGCTTCTTGTAGCAAGTAATTAAAATGTTCTTGGTATTGTTTCTGATATGTCTCAATCGCGTGTAACTGAATTTCCAGATGGTTTAAATCTGAAGCATATTGGGACAATATTTTTATATTCACTTCTAAAATTCTCTGCAATTCTTTTAACGGTAGCTGCTTGAGCATTTCACCCGCTTGAAAAATATAGCCGAAATTCTCTTGCAATTGCTGTCTGAGTTTCTGAGCTTCACAATAAGACCAAATAATTTTATTGCGGTAGTAAAACAACTGCATCCAGACCTCAGAATATTTAGCAGCTTCAGTTTCGGCGGCTACATCGGGATAAAAGATAACCAAAACATGGTGATTCTCTTCCATGTCCCAACGCTGGGGAGGTAGCCACACTTCAAAAACGGTTGCCCCTAAAAACTTTCCTTTGCTTGGCTTTTGCTGTTTCCATCTCCCAAACTTCAAAGTTTCGTAAGCTTCTTGGGCGAGACATTCTAAAGGGGTTTCACAGTTCCGAGGCAAAATCCCGGAAACGATCCAAGTTTTCCCAAGATTGCCTTGTTTATCAGCAGCAAGATGTTTGAGGGTAGGAAAGCATTTAAAAGATTGCAGATAGTCTCGATCGTTAATGTGGCAATTAAACAAAAGCCCATAACTATCGCTAAATCGCACGGGATAATAAAAGCCTTTGACTGGATATCCTTCCGTGCGAGATTCAAAAGCATAAAAAGCTTCAGTTTCCCCCGCCAAACGCAATAATTCTAAATATTCTGGCTCGTTGTAATTTGAATCGTCAGCAGCGACAAGAATTCTTTGCAATTCTAACGGGAAGTTATCCCAAAACGCGAGCTGGTTTTGGTTGATTTGCTCTGCATCGTCTCCCAACCCGTTTCTCAAGTGGTAAACAAATAGATCCAGGTTAGGAAGAAATAACAGGTTCATCGGAAGAGTAAACATATTGCCACCATACCTGGAGATTCAAATCACCGCTATGCCAACCCCACTTCAGAAGAAAGGAAGTAGAAGTTGCGAGAACTTTTAAACAAAGCCCGCTGGCGCGGACTGAGAACCAATATAGAGTGTATGACGAAACCTGCTCAAGGTAGATTTAGAAGCGATCGCTAAATTTTGCGTAGCATCTCTTACCCACGCAGGATTCAGCCCATTTTAGACTTGAAGATAAGGCAAACGAGCGATCGCTGTAGATACGCCGGATACAACACCTCGATATCTTCGTGTCCCAGCAACTCCCGGCAAGGGAAGAAGTTTAAACTGGATGGAGAGAAGAGAAATCAGCAAGCGATGGGGAGGGAGGAGAGAAAATGCAACACAAAATCGTCTGGGAACAGGGCAGCAATAACCCTGACAATACCAACAACTTCGCAACCATCCGCGAATGGTGGGCAAGTCTCATCGACAATAAAATCACTTGGCGACAGCGAATCATTCCCCAGACGGGCGATGCTACCGAACTCGACTGGGAACCCCAACGCTTTGACGAAGTATTTGAGATTCAAATCCCTGAGATTCGCGGTATCACTCTCTACTGGCGCAAAATCAACGAAGAGCGAGAACGCAGCACTACCCCTACCAAACTCGAACTCGATACCCTTCGCCAGCAACTTTATATCTATCCCCAATCTCAAAAAGAACTGGTTATTCGGGTAGGGATACCAGAAACCATCTATCAAAAGATTGAATTTAAATCTCCCCAATTGCAATTTGCTGCTAAGGAAGGTGAAAACCACATCCTGACTCTGCGAGATACTCAGCAACAGTTGGAAGTGAAAGCCATTCTCAGCCCAGAAAATTTGAGACAGTTGATCGATCAGTTGAAGCAACAATTGTCGTAACTACGCTGTATCTTTTTTCTATAGGTCGCGCCAGCATATGAGATAAATCGTGTCTCTACAATTGTCTCGCTGCGATGTGTAGCCGCGATAGGGGCAACTCTGGAGGTTGCCCCTATCACCAGTCTCATAACATATACAAATAGATTTGAGATAAAACTATCAACATGAAGCAATGGATTGTCCCGATTGCCTTTATTCTTAGCGGATTTCTGGTGGGGATAATTTTTGATAAATTTTTTCTTCCTAGACTCAAAAGAATAGCTGTTAAAACTCGGTTGCCAGGGAATGAAATCGTTTTTCATTCCCTGCGTGGCATCCCCAAAATTTGGTTTATTGTTGCTGGCTTTTACGGAGCCATTTTTACCCTTCAACTAAATCAGGTTATTCCTGACCGGATTTCTGGCATTTTTCAGAATATTCTGACTGTTATTTTCCTCTATTCTGTCACCTTAGTTTTAGCCAGACTGACGGCGAGTTTTGTTACGATATTTGGTCAAAGAACACCCGGAGTTTCAGCTTCATTACTATCTAACCTAGCCAAAATTGTCGTTCTGGTTTTGGGAATCTTGATGATCTTGCAAACGCTAGGGATTTCCATTACACCTATTTTGGCAACCTTGGGAATTGGCGGTTTGGCAGTTGCTTTGGCATTTCAGGATACCCTATCTAACTTATTTTCAGGATTATATTTGATTATTTCTGGACAAGTCAGAACTGGCGACTATGTAAAACTAGAGACGGGACAAGAAGGTTACGTTACCGATATCACTTGGCGGAATACGGTGATTAGAGAACTGCCAAATAATCTAGTCGTTGTGCCTAATACAAAACTGGCTTCTGCCATTTTTACGAATTACCATTTACCAGTGAAAGAAATAACTTTACCAATTCAAGTAGGTGTTAGTTACGATAGCGACTTGGAACACGTTGAAGAAATAACGGTTGAAGTTGCTAAGGAAGTAATGCAAGAATTAGCAGCCGATATTTCTGATTTTGAGCCTTTTATCTTATATCAAAACTTTGGAGAATTTAGTATTAATTTTACAGTGTTTCTTAGAGTTAATGAATTTCTAAACCAACGAATTGCCAAGCATAAATTTATCAAAAAATTACACCGACGCTATCAACAAGAAGAAATTACTATCCCTTTTCCAAGTAGAGAAGTTTATGTAAACCAGAAGGGAAATAATATTGCTAATGAGTAACATAAACGCTGAACGAATAGAAGCCGCAGCTATCCAAATTGGATAGCTGCGGCTTTCTTTAGTCGTCAGACTAACGATTACCGACGATTACCGACCCTGACGACCCGGACTGCCAGGCGCAGCGCCTGCTCCTTCGTCGTTACTGGGCTGGTTCCGATTGGAATTGCCTGGATCGCAACCTTCTGACCCATTACCGACCCCTTGGTTGCAATTCTGACGCTGATTCGTGCGTTCGTTCCCCTCTACCTCACGGTTATCGCCAGGGACGTTTTCTGGCTTGGGAGTATCAACTTCGCGCACTGTGGGGGGTTTCGCACCTTCTCCCGCCACGTATGGCGAGGCGATGTTCTGAGCCTTCCCAGTGCTGACTAAGGCTTGGTAGAGGAAAGCACACACCTCTGCACGGGTGGCGACTTGATTGGGTTTGAGTGACTGGACATTGGGATAGTTCACCACCAGACCCCGTTCTGTTGCCGCTGCAACCAAACTGCGGACGTCGCTAGGGATGCTAGCGGCATCGCTGTAAACTTGCAGCAGCGTCTGGGTGGTACTGGCAGAAGAGTAGTTCATTCCCTTCGCCAATGCCACTAAGATATCCAGACGAGAAAGCTTTTGGGTGGGGTTGAATGCATTGCTGGAAACAGCGCCTAAAAAGCCCATTTCATAGGCTTCTTGGATAGCACTGTACGCCCAGTAATCCGAGGATACATCCCGGAAGGCGATCGCATTCCGCACTTTATTCATCTCAAACGCTTTCCGCAGCATCGCCGCAAACTGGGCGCGAGTCACCGGCTGATCCGGTCGGAATCGACCATCGGGGAAGCCTTCGATAATTTCTAACTCCGCCAGTTGGGCGATAAAATCTTTTGCCCAGTATCCCTGCGGAACATCGGGAAAACTCGTCTGGATGTTTCGAGTGACTCCCACGTTTGCATATCTTGCCAGCAGCTGGCTGACTTCGTAGGTCGCGTTCTCGGCTTCTACCCCAATCACCTGCACCAACTGACCGGGAGCTGATGTCAATAAGGCAGCCATTCCTGAACTGTAAACGCTCATCGTCTCACCCGCCAGCATTGATTCACCGCTGGTAAATGAGCTGGAATAAACGCTAGTCGCCGCCGAAGTCGAAATCTCGCTCGATTGGAACTGGCTGACGTTAATTTGCTCGACGCTGCTCAGGAATGTTACCCGTTCCTGAGAGTCGATTTGGGTGTAGTAGTTGTAGGCGGTGGTACCGCTGTCGATGTTGCCATCCATGTCGGCATCAATGCCGTACACAGTCCGCACTACGCGGGTTTCAGACGGATTTTCTGACAAAATTAGGTTAACGGCGGCGTTTTCAGACAAGCATTCAAACTCGCTGTAGCCAATCAAGCGATTTTGGTCGTATAGACGCACGACCACGCGATCGCCCGGATTCACACCTTTGACAAACTTCGCTTTTTGCTTGATTTTGTATCTGAAGTCGCCGAGATACTGCTCTTGGGAATAGCTGTTGCCTTGTTTCGACTTCACGGATACGCGAGTAATTACCTCTGTGAGGCTGCCTGCGGGTTGCAGAACGGCAAGACTAAAGTTCCCTGCGGATTCGGTCATTGCCACCGTAGACCGCTGTTCTGTGCGGACGGTACTCCTTTGCTCGGTGGTTTCCGTGCGACGGGTTGTTGTCTGTTGCCCAGTGGTGGTACTTTCCGACCGGAGTCGAGCCGTCAGCGTCTGGGTCGCTGCTTCATCCCACTTCACGAGCGTTCCAGATTCGTTGGTGCGATAAACCCAAAATCCCTGTTCTTTGGCGCTACCGACCAGTACCAGCCAGCCGGGAACCAGTGCCTCGGTGCAGGCAACACCTGCTTCTGCTAACTCCAAGCAACCATTTGACCAAGTTTGCTTCGCCACCTGAAGGATGGTTAAGTCAGAACTTTGCATTCCTGTCCGTTGGGCAGCATCCTTTAAAACAGCTTCAGCAACCGCTGTTGGCAGCTGGGCGGTATCGTCTTCTGCTTGGCTGAGCAGATTTCGACCCGATAAGGGCAGATTGCCCATTGTTTGTCCAACTTGCGCGATCGCAGGGGCAACCGTTGTCATACTTAAACCGGCAGCAGCAAAAACCAGGCTGCCTAAAAATACCAAGGAACTTCGCTTCATTAATCTCTTCTCACACCTAAACAAAACGGGTAGCGTGACTTTTCAAGTCGGTTAGATGTTCCCTGGTTTATCTCTTTTTAATGATAGAGACTATTACGATAGAAAAATAGTTAAGGAATCTTAATAATTATCGTGACGACTCAGCAGCTAAAAACAGGAAGCACTTTTGAAAAACTCAACTGGACTTGGCGCGGCTACCGGATTCAGTACACAGTCATGGGCACAGGTCGCCCTCTAGTGCTGATTCACGGCTTTGGCGCTTCCATTGGACACTGGCGCAAGAATATGCCAGTCCTCGCCGCTGAGGGCTACCGAGTATTTGCCCTAGATTTACTCGGATTCGGCGGTTCGGACAAGCCAGCCCTCGATTACACTCTCGAATTGTGGGAAGAACTACTCAAGGATTTCTGGGAAACTCATATTCAGGAACCGACCGTCTTTGTCGGCAACTCGATTGGGGCATTACTCAGCTTGATGGTAGTGGTGAATTCTCCAGAAATTTCCGCTGGTGGCGTGCTGATTAACTGTGCCGGGGGCTTGAATCATCGCCCCGATGAGCTGAATTTCCCCCTGCGACTGGTGATGGGAGCCTTCACGAAGCTGGTCAGTTCCAAAGTCGCTGGCCCGTTCCTATTTAACCGCATCCGCCACAAAGATCGTCTCCGTCGCACGCTCAGACAGGTCTACGTGAACCCTGAAGCTATCACGGATGAACTGGTGGATATGCTTTACGATCCTTCTTGTGACACGGGCGCTCAGCAGGTTTTTGCCTCAATTCTCACGGCACCCCCTGGCCCTAGCCCAGCTGAGTTGTTGCCAAAAATACAACACCCGCTGCTGGTACTTTGGGGAGAAGATGACCCCTGGACGCCGATTAAGGGTGCGACGATTTATAAAGAGCTAAGTGAGAATGGGCAACCCGTGAAGGTTGTCGGCATTCCCAAAACGGGTCACTGTCCCCATGATGAACGTCCGGACGTGGTGAATCCTTTGATATTGGATTGGTTGGCGCAGCTGAGCAGTCAATAAAACTTAGTCAGTAAAAGTTTCGGTTCAACTGTCGTTGCACCGACTTGTGCATTTGAGGTTCTGAATTTGAGGGAACGCGATCGCACTCGCTTCGAGATCGCGTCCCCTCGCGTCTGATTCACCTAAAGTTACATCCAACCTCTCCGATCCTTTCTTGCCTTCCTTGAAAAAAAAGGAAATTAGGATTACTCCATTCACCGCCGATCCCGTTCACGGAAATCAATCTCGGAGCGGACAGACTCGTGGGGCGCGAGCGGTTTAAATGGATAAAGCACGGCTTGCTGTGATGAGGAGCATCCAACTCATCACGACTATAGTTAGGAAGATGCGGTAGGAACCATAAATGCTATATCGCAAAGAACCAGAGGGGCTGATAGCGATCGCGCAGCTTGCCCATGCATGGGTATCGGGTCAATTGGCACAAGCTTGGGGAAATGAGTATTTTGGGAAGCTGGAACCTAGAAAAGAGGTTTGCTTAGGTGCCCAGCAACATGATATTGGCTGGCTGTCCTGGGAAAAGACGCCTACCTTCAACCCAAAAACTGGTTTGCCGCACAGTTTCACGGAATTACCGAGAAAAATCCATATAGATATTTGGTCAAAAGCCGGAGAATTAGCGATCGCCCAAGGAAGATATCCAGCGCTGCTAGCTTCGCTGCACGGTACGCGCCTCTACGAGCATTACGACTCTAGTAATGACTCCCCAGAAGATATCCAGCTTGTGCAGGACTTCCTAGGGCACGAACAGGCTTTCCAGAAGGAATTAATTGACTCCCTCCGCAACGATCCGGATTACGCACCCTACAGCACACCAGAAGCGATCGCCCGAAATCGGCAGTTAGTGGGAATCTGGGATTGCTTATCGCTGATCTTGTGCATGAAGTTAAGTAAAGAGCGTTCGGTAGAGAAGGTTCCCACCGCTGAGGGTGAAATTACCCTGAAGCTGACGCCACTAGCAGGCGATCCAACCCAGGTAGCGGTAAGTCCTTGGCCTTTTTCAGAGAACGCGGTGACGCTGGTTTGTGAAGGACGCTATCTATCGGAAACCTTCCCAGACGAGGAGACGATGCGGAACGCGATCGCGAAAGCACCTTGGGTGACGATTAAAACTCACCTGCATCCCGTGTAAGCACCGACTGGATTATGTAATTAATCGGTATTCATCAAAGCAACATATTGTGCTTACCCATAAAGAAGTCAGTAGGGGCAAATGCTTTGCCTCTGCTGACTCTATATTTTGCTTTTTTTACCCAATATTCCTACTAGACTTGCTTTCAAGAGAGATGAAGAGCGCCTGCTCTCTTATCCAAGAGTAGGTAATTTTATCGTCGTTTTTCAAGAGAATCTTCGGGGTTCATTGCGACGCTCGTTTAGGCAATAAACCCCGAAAAATCAACTCATTTCAACTGCCCTTTTCCAAAAAGCATAAGTGTCACTTCCAATTTTTTGACTATCTTCTGAATAGATATCATCTAAACATTTTAAAAAAGCTTGGGCATAATTTTCTAATCCCAGAGTTGTCAAACATTTTAAAATCCTGGTAATCCGGAGGTAATTATGATTAAGAGGCTGAATCCAAGCCCTTTTTCTATCTTGATATTGGTCAGATTTGGTTATTTGAATATTATTGATGTTTCCTTCGTTGCATTTGAATCCGTAAAACCTGAGCATTATTTTAAATGACTTTTGCAGACGTGTTTTAAGTAAGGGATCTGTCCGAAAAGCTTGAACAATTTCATCATTTAGAATCAGTGCATTAGGGTTGTAACCACTTTTATCTTTCAGGGGGAAAAGCCACTGAACATAGTCATGAATCCGTTCAAGCTTTTCGTAATTCCATGACCAAATCTCGTCGATCATCCGTCCTTCTGAATCAGGCTGTTGACTAAGATAGAAAGCCACAAGAGCCGGGGATGCTTTAGCAACCAATTCTTTGTCAGATGATTTTGCCATAAGTGTTCCTCTGCAATTAATCAAATGTTAACAATCTGGGAAATCAGCTAGATTCACGCTCATTCTAAAGCTGGCAGGGCGATAGAAAAGTCTATGAGTACTTTTGTTGCAAACGACCCTTTAGATCCGAGGAGATAACTAGAGTATTTAGCATTCCTCGTTATGGAACTATCTCGCTTTCCTCACAAAAGCTACAGTGCCTAGTAGCGCTAACAACAGTTATTAACTGTTGCCTTCATTACAATAACCGTTGATAATTTCAACAATGCCAATGTAGCTGCTAGCGTTAGGCGATCGCATGAACTGACATCCGTGTCTGACTACTCAAACCGAGGTGCAAGCGATGAGTCAAGATACGCTCAATTTAATCCACGACAGGCAAAATCGCGGTTATACCAAGCTAGGTTGGCTGGATAGCGATCGCACCTTTTCCTTGGGGGGTTTGTTTGACCCAGAGCCAATGAGATTTTGCACTCTCAGGCTGATTCACGATGATAGAGTCTTACCCGGTTCTGGTTTCGGTACCCACAGTCATCATGACATGGAAATCCTCACCTACGCCCTAGACGCCCTAGAAGGTGCTATAGAAGAGCATCAAGATAGGTTGGGGATGGGGAATCGGACAGGTACTTATCCAAGAGAAGCACAGATGATGAGTGCGGGCGCTGGCATCACCCACCGTGAATTTAATTTCTCTGAAACTAATCCCGTCTACTTTCCCCAAATTTGGATGATTTCCGATCCAGAAGAATTAGGTAAAAAACGATGACACAACCCATTCGCATTTTGCTCCAGACAACCATCCCGACAACAGAAGATGACTGGAGCATTTGGCGCTTCTCGATGTTACGCGACTATCTCGCATCTGTTACAGATGAAGCGGGGAATCTCCTGTTTGAAGTGACAGAACGCGATCGCGTGTTAGATGCAGACGGCAACGACCCAATTTTAAGTACCCTCGACCGCTCGGATTTTGACCAGCTATGGCTATTTGCATTAGATACTGGCGAAGGTCTGACGGAAAAAGATTGTGCGGGAATCAATGCATTTCGCAAACGCGGTGGTGGTATCCTCACCACCCGCGATCATCAAGATATGGGTTGCTCCATGTACGGTCTGGGTGACATCGGCGCGATCCACTTTTTCAACACCAAAAATCCAGACCCCGACGAATCTCGCTGGTGCATTGACGACCCCTACACAACCTATATTTCCTGGCCTAACTATCATTCTGGGCGCAATGGCGACTATCAAAAAATAACCCCCACCGAACCCATTCACGAACTTCTACGCAATCCCAATTCACCTTCTGGATTAATCGAATATTTTCCCACTCATCCCCATGAGGGCGCAATCGGAGTTCCCGCAGGCGCAAAAAATGCTCGTGTTATTGCAATGGGCAAAAGCTTAATTACAGGTCGTCCCTTTAATCTGGCTGTTGTTATCGAAAGTGAAAAAGACACTGACGGCAACACCCTAGGGCGTGCAGTTGCTGCATCGAGTTTTCACCATTTTGTCGATTACAACTGGGACATCGAAAAAGGTTGTCCTAGCTTTGTGGATGAGGCTCCCGGCGATGGCATGAACCAAGAGCCACGCGCCCTAGAAGATATCAAGACTTATGCGCGGAATGTTGCTTTGTGGCTTGCGCCCTAATGCGTACAGGAAACTGTACCCGTGTTGCTAATTTTGCTTCTGTACGCTCATCTACACCAGGACAAGAAATTAACCAGATTCTGAGCAACTTCCCAAAGAATCTGCCGAAACTTCATTGATAAATCAGTCCTGAAATTTTTGCAGAACACTCAATAAAAGCAAAAAAGTCTAGAGTAGAAACGGAGGGAGCAGTGGAAGTATAGAAAATCCGATGAAGAAAGTCGCAATTGTCACGGGTGCCAATCGGGGGCTGGGTTTTGAAACTTGCCGACAACTCGCAAAGCAAGATATCCAAGTGATTCTGACCAGTCGTGACGAAGCACAGGGGAAAGCAGCCGTTGAGAAATTGCAAGCTGAAGGCTTAGATGTAGTTTCTCATCTGCTTGATGTCACCAGTGCAGAGAGTATTGAGCATCTTGCTCAGTTCATCCGCAATCAATTCGGGCGATTAGATATTCTAGTGAACAATGCTGGAATTGCTAGAGATCCTTTAGGAGATCCAGAGAGTAGTATCTTCAACACCAAGGTTAGTACCATCCACGAAACGATGGAGACGAATTTACACGGCCCATTACTGCTTTGCCAAGCATTAATTCCGCTGATGAAAGAGCATCAGTATGGGCGTGTTGTGAACGTATCATCGGGTGCAGGACAGTTATCCGACATGAACACTGGATTTCCCGCTTATCGAATGTCCAAAACCGCATTAAATGCCCTTACCCGGATTTTTGCAAATGAGTTGGAAGGCACCAATATTTTAGTGAATTCTGTGTGTCCTGGCTGGGTAAGAACCGATATGGGTGGCCCAAATGCTACCCGGTCTGTAGAGCAAGGGGTTGAAACAATTGTGTGGCTGGCTACTCTTCCAGATGATGGCCCCACGAGTGGTTTTTTCCGCGATCGCCAACCCATTGATTGGTAAGCACAATCGCATCCCATTTCTATATCTATTTGCTTTAGGTTAGACAGACGCGAGCAAGTGCGTTCCTACAATTTTTGTAGTCCCACCTTTAAAAGGGATGAGTAGCTTATTTTTATCATCTCTCTAAAGTTAGGTTTTTTGAACTAATGGACTCAAGTACAGGAAGTTGAACAATGTCGGCAAATTGATCTGCAAATTGAGCCTTTTCTATCTCCCTTTTTCGAGCTTCCACTTTAAGGCATTTATTTTGCACAAGATTTTTTTTAAACAACCAATTAGGTTAGATTATGGCTCACTTAAATCAGCGTCACCCTGAAAATATTAGTGGCGATTTTTACGTTGATACGACTTGTATTGATTGCGATACTTGTCGTTGGATGACTCCAGAGGTGTTTTATCGCACCGATGAGCAGTCAGCAGTTTATCATCAGCCAGAAAATGAGGCTGAAAGATTAAAAGCAATGCAGGCTCTTTTGTCTTGTCCTACGGCTTCCATTGGGACTGTGGAGAAGCCAAAAGACGTTAAAGATGCTCAGCACAGTTTTCCGATTTTAGTCGCTGAAAATGTCTATCATTGCGGCTATCATGCAGAAAATTCCTATGGCGCTGCTAGCTATTTAATTGTGCGACCGGAAGGCAATGTGTTAGTTGATTCTCCTCGCTTTACGCCTCCTCTGGTGAAGCGGCTAGAGGAAATGGGAGAGATTTGCTATATGTATCTGACGCACCGAGATGATGTAGCGGATCATCAAAAGTATGCCGAGCATTTTGGGTGTCAGCGAATTCTCCACACCGACGAAATCTCTTCGGGTACTCGCAATGTGGAAATTCAGCTAACTGGCTTAGAGCCAGTACAGTTGGAGCCAGATTTGTTAATTATTCCAGTGCCCGGTCATACAAAAGGTCACACGGTTTTACTGTACAAAAATAAATTTCTGTTCACGGGAGATCATCTGGCTTGGTCGCCAAGTTTAAATCACTTGTTTGCCTTCCCCGATGTCTGTTGGTATTCCTGGCCTGAATTGCTTAAATCAATGCGAAAGCTGGCTAATTACTCGTTTGAGTGGGTGCTACCCGGTCACGGACGCCGATACCATGCTGACAATGAGACGATGCGCCAGCAGATGCAGCAGTGTATCGCCTGGATGGAAGCGCGTTAAAGTCTTTTTGATTTTCTCAACGCCTCTTGAACAAGGGGGTTAGAAGCACACCGCGTCAGAAGGATAGCGCCTCAATGCGTAACTTGTGACGCCAAAAACTGATATGGCAACGGCATTCCTAAGTGGGGTGCCGTTTTTTTTAGTTGATTTCCTGAAGTTAGCAATTTCGGCTGTCAAAGGTAACGGCTATGTATCCAGAATGACTAGAATCTCATGAGCGACTTCAGCCTGGTAGTTGTCGGACTGTTAACTGCTGGGAAAAACTCAACTTTGCCACCCTCAGCCGTAATGCCTCAGCCATCCGAGCGATCGCTCGATGCAACTGAGCCTCAACCCGTTTTAAAGCCTTCCGTCACGGTTGAAGTCACGCAGCCAGAATTCTCAACCTCCAATCGCCTGACTTCTCAAACCAGTCCCGTTTTGATCCCCCCAACCCCCCTTAAAAAGGGGGGAAATCCAGTCAAAGTCCCCCTTTTTAAGGGGGATTTAGGGGGATCGATCAACGTTTTGCCACTTAACCAAAAATCGTACACGATAGCCGCAAGCGGGGGGAATGAGGGGGGTAAGGGAAGGGGGAATAATATTACTCCCCTCGCCTTGCAGGAGAGGAGTCGGGAGAGAGGTTTGTTAGCCCAAATGAGTTCTCCGAATGCCTCCCAAGAGATACCCGCAGCAACTCAGCCGAACGATGCTGGCTTAGAAAATATCGCTGACGGCGATGAATCAGCCGATCCGATGAGTCAATTAACATCAGTCGATCAACTGACAGATGTTACTCCGGAAGATTGGAGTTACCAAGCCCTAAAAAACCTAACAGAACGGTATGGAGTCATCTCCGGCTACCCGGATGGCAGCTTTCGCGGCAACCGTTCTCTTAGCCGCTACGAATTTGCCGCCGCCCTCAATGCTGCCCTGGAAAAAATTTTCACGCAACCCCAAGGCATTCCTCAAGATGATTTAGCAACCCTGCAACGGCTTCAACAAGACTATGCCACGGAACTAGCGGAAGTGAAAGGTCGAGTCGATAACTTAGAAAGTCGGACAGCACAGCTCGAAAATCACCAATTTTCTACCAATACTCGACTATTTGGGCAAGCAATTGTTGGCTTGCAGGGAAGCAATCAAGTAGATGTGGATTTGTTCCCCAGAGATGGGGTGCCGGAACGTTCTGGTCAGGCTCAGTTGACTCTAGCAAGTAACGTTCAACTGTCTCTGGCAACCTCGTTTACAGGACAGGATTTACTGCTGACGGGGCTTCAGGGTGGAAATCTCGCCTCTTCTGCACCCTTTGTCTTTACCAATATGGGTCGATTATCGACTGAGTTAGAAACTAACAACGACCTGGTTTTGAGCGACCTTTCCTATCGGTTTCCAGTCACGGATAACTTCGGCGTTATTGTTGGTCCGGCTGGTGTTAACCCTGCCAATACATTTCGCGGTATCAATCCTTTGGAAGGTTCGGGAGATGGTTCGATTTCCTTATTAGGTCAGCGCAACCCCATTCTGTCAATTGGCAACGGCACGGGCGGCATTGGATTTGACTGGCAAATTAACAAACGCCTGAGTTTACAAGCCGTCTACAGCGCTGAACTTCCTAGCTTTACCAGTAATAGCAGCCAAGGTGGACTATTTGGCGGTAGAACCAGCGCGGGCGTGCAGTTAACCATTGCACCTACAAATAATCTGGATATTGGGTTGCACTATATCTATTCACACTCTCCCGATGGTTTGCTGGGTATCGGCACCGGCGACAATCAACTCATTTCGCCCTTGGCACCGATTATTTCGCCATCGACTTCTTTTGCCTTTAATACTCATGCCGTGGGAGGGACTTTGGCTTGGCGCGTCAATTCTAGATTGACTTTAGGGACTTGGGGCGGGTGGACTTCTTCAGACCCGGTCAATCTTTCGGGTTCTGTGGAAACTACGAATTGGATGTTATTTTCTGCGTTTCCTGACTTGTTTGCTAGAGGAAATTTGGGGGGAATTTTGTTTGGACAGCCGCCGAAAATTACTTCCAGTACCTTGCCGGATGGCTTCAATCTTCCCAACTTTTTGACCAATTTGAGTGGAACGCCGGGAGGGCGTCGCGACACGGCTTTGCACCTAGAGCTGTTTTATCGAGCCAGATTGACGGATAACATTTTCCTGACTCCAGGGGTATTGGTGGTTTTCAACCCCGACCATAATGCGGCAAATGACACGTTAGTCGTGGGAACGATGAGAGCAACTTTCCGGTTTTAAGGAGAAAAGCCAGTAAAAGCGAAAAAGCTCTGATAAATGAAATAACCTGTTGCGGTTTCGGCAAAATTCCCCAGTATATGTGATTGAGTGAGGCACAAACTGGCGGAAGCTTTGCTTTGCCATCGATGCGATCGCTCTATTTTTTGGCTAACACCAATCGGAAAGAATATTTATGCGATCGCTATCTTCAAAAACTCAGCTGAGCTTGAGCTTACTGATTAGCAGTAGTTTAACCGCGACGATCGTCGCCTTGGGAGCAGATGGCGCTTTTGCCCAAGTAACCATCAATAGCACTGGCACCGTCACAGGTACCTTTACCCTTCCCCCGGCTAACCCAAATTTCAACCAAAGCACGACTAGAGTTGATACTAATGCCGCAGGGCAATATTTCCGCAACGGCGTCCTCGTCTACACTGCACCCAATCCTGGCTATGTAGGAACCAAAGCCGATGGCACTCATTATGTAGACTTTCGCGGTATTCCCGTTGTCTCCACGAATGGAACGATTACCTCTCCAGTTCTAACTAGCGGCAATCTTCAACCCAAAAAGCAAACCGGGCAAGAAGGAACCACCTTATTTGGCACAATTCAGGATGAATTTGTCGCCAGAGGCTTCTGGGAAGGCGTTGTCACCGATCCAAAAACTGGGCAACAGTATCAAGGTGTATTTGAAATTAGGGGTCAGGGGCCTAGATATAGCGATGCCAACGGAGGCACCAGCCCCACCGTGTTTGATTTTGGATCTGAATACAATTTCGGCAACAACTTGCCCCCTACCGTGCCGAAACCCCTCCCTACTTTTACTATCCCTGCCGGTGGTATGCCGGTGAAATTACAGGTGAAAGTGCCTGCAAATGCCGTTTTAATTACTCCAACACCTGTCCCAGCACCAACACCTGTCCCAGCACCAACACCTGTCCCAGCACCAACACCTGTCCCAGCGCCAGCACCTGTCCCAGCGCCAGCACCCACCTCCTCAACACCCACCCCAGTAACCTCTCCAGTAACCTCCCCAATAACCACCCCAGTATCTGCCCCAGCACCCATTAGCAGTGGCGGTAGTCCAGCCAGTGGAGGAACCCCATCCCCATCCCCATCCGGGGCAAATGTGCCTCCCTCACTCTTCAGCCGCAATGACTCTACTGAGGTTAATCATGTAGTTTTGGAGTCTTCCGCGACAGCCGCAACCAGTTGTACGCCTAATCAAGGCAGCAACTCAACAAGTGTCTCATCTTCTGCCAACGAGCAGACGGCAGGATGCTCGATTGAGCTGACGACATCTGAGCAACCCATTGGGCCTCGGAGTCGAGTGCTGCTGCGTTAATGGAGGGTCTGCCAGCGTTAATTTAAGCAGTAGAGACGCAGAGCTGTGTGTCCCTACAAAGCTAATTGACTAAACGCTTCTAGCCAGTACAAACTTCTAGCCAGTACAGAATGCTCAACTGGCTAGAAGTTGAGAAGGCGTCACGCGCCACAATTGCTCTAGCCGATTTGCTGGCATCGTCAAATACAAAATATCGCCAGCACTAAGGCAAGTTTCCAAAACATCCCAACCGTGAATCGTTTGGCAGTTGGTTTCGATATACAAAGGCACAAAGTCGGCGTCCATTGCCGATTCTTGAACGCGCTTGCCACAAAACGGATGCCCTGGTGTAATCATGGTGGCTAAGGCGATCCAAAGACTATCGCCAGTTATCCCATTACCTAAAATTCGTCCTCCTAAAGCCGCTGCTGCAAAGGAAGGTGCGGCTAATTCAGTCGGACTCAACACGGCATCAAATTCAAATACCTTTTGCGCTTGGGATGCAAAGTGGGGGTCTTGATTCCGCACCACGACAGCTAACTTTGGTGCAATCCCTTTGGCGCTAAGGGCAATCTCTAAATTCGCCATATCGTCGCTGGTGACAGCTAAAAGGGCGTCTGCTTTTTCCACATTGGCAGCTTTTAGGGTGGCAGATAAACTGGCATCTCCTTGAATCACGGGCACTTTCAAAGCGCGGACGGTGTTGAGAAAGCGATTGTTGGCGTCCCGTTCGATGACAACTACCTCATGTCCGTGGGTATGGAGTTGGTTGACGATTTGAACTCCGATACCACCGAGTCCGCACACAATGTAGTGACTTCGCCCTGGAACTCGTGCGGCGTCCCAAAATTGTTTGAACCGGGTGCCTAAAACAAAATCGTTGAGGAGAGCATAGCAAATCCCGATTACACCAGCACCGAGCAGCATCATCATTGCGGTAAAGATTTTAATGCTGTCGGGTGCGTGTTCTGCGACTTTCTCGTTACCACCAGCACCCGTAATCATGCCAACGGAAAAATAAAGGGAGTCAACGACAGATATTTTTGCATCGACACAAACATAAGTGAGGGTGGCAACAAAAACGGTGATCAGGAGGACTAGGGTAACAACTGCTATCGGTTGACCGTATTGCGGAAACTGTTGGAAGTTGGTCAGGACTTTGAAAAGTTTCGGAAGTACGGGTTTGCCGGAGGTGCGGACGCTGGGTTGGGTACCAACAATTAAGCGATCGCCTGCTTGTAACGGTTGCCCATACACGACGGCAGAAATGAGATCCATCTCACCATCTACCGGCAAATAATAAATCAGCATCCGAGAACGGTCATCCCACAAGTCACTTAACTTGCGACCGATCCAAGGATGCATTTCATTAATATATTCTTCGTGGATCGGCCAAGTTTGGTTAAACAGCCGCAACTGTCCAATCGCTCGACTTCCTAAGGCGGCAAAGGCAAACACGGGCGCGGCTAGGGCAGCAACGCTCATGGTGACGTGATCTGCAAGCGTCTGGTTAAGGCGATCGCCCAAGCTAGTATTAAATAATCGATTGATAATCCGAATCCGAGGATTGAGAATTCGTGCCTGGGTAAGAATCGCTAAGTTCAGCGCCTCGTCTTCCCCAGCCAGCACTAATGTGTGGGCTTCCTGAATCCCCGCTGCTTTCAGGGTGGAAGCTGCCCGTAATTCTCCAATTACGACATCATAATCTTCACCAGGAATCGATTCGGCATGGATGCCAATCACGCTCGCTCCCTGCTGTCTTAGCAAGCAAAATATTTTATACCCAGTCAAACCCAAGCCGCAGACAATAATTCTGGGTTTCATCCCGCCTAATCACTGCCTAAATATTCGTGCAATTGAATATTCTTACTGAGTTCCGCTCAAAGGACTGTAGCCGTATACACCGCTAAGACATTGCTTGTCTTCAGGTGGTCGGGATGATCGCTGAATACACCATGCAGGCGATCGCGTTGTGAGTGCGAGATCGTTTCGCTCACATCTTGCACCAGTTGTAATAATCCGCCAATAAAATCCGCCAATAAATCGATTTTATCGCGGGTTTTGGAGCTAATTGAGAACAGTGCAAGATGTCAAACTCACTTCTTTTTTGCACTGTTGCACGTGTGGATTGCTGGGTACTGCTACCTGTTTTTTTCTGCTTTTACTTGGAAACTTTAGCTCTGTGGACTATTTATGGGTTAGTTTCAAGACTAGGTCTGCCCTTCGAGAGAATTAGCAAACTGGTAGATTAGGTTATCCTAGTAATTAGCTAGAAATTCGCTCGACTGCGTCGTAGTCGATACCGTTAAGTTAGTGGATCTCAAAGGGTGTATCCTCCTTATTCAGATGTTGAGTCATTGAAGTTAAATCAACTCTACAGCTTAGATATACGCTCCGAAAATATGTCTCAAATTATTTATAAAAACATCTGTTAACTCAATGACTTACCACGTAATTTATGACGGCAACTGTAATCTCTGTGTCACCCTTGTGCAATTGCTGGAAAGTTTAGATAAGGGGCAGATGTTTCAATACATCCCGATGCAAGATATAGAAGCCCTCAAACACTTTGGAATTACTGCCCAAGATTGTGAAATGGGAATGATTTTGATTGATGCCAATACGCCTCAGAGACGGTGGCAGGGAAGTGATGCAGCAGAAGAAATTGGGCGATTGTTGCCAATGGGGAGCGTATTTGTGGATGCATATCGAGCTTTACCGGGGGTGAAGTGGATGGGCGATCGCACTTACGAACAAATCCGCGATAACCGTTACACGATTTTTGGCAAGCGTTCTTCCACTTATCAATCTAGTTATCCCGCTAGTTTTTGTTCTCCGGGATGCGTTACTGAATAAGAGAAAACAAAAATAGTACAGGGAAAACTGAAAGCGATCGCCCAAACAAGGCAACACCCTAAAAGTAGAGGGGAAGCATTGGGATACTCTCGCCAAAGCTTTCCTTCCCCAGGTAGACGCTAGGCAGTAGTTTTCGTTTTTAAAATAATAGTTAGCTATCGCTGTCCTGTTGCGAAAAGTCGCCGCTTAAAAGCTGGTGGCTTGGTTTTACAATTGCTGGCTTGGGGCGGTGATTTAACAAGGGCGGGAAAAAAGCTTTATCAAGGTTTTATCGGGGGGTTATCTACTGCTGTAGCGACTAGCTGCGAAGTAGATTTAGGAGATTTGGGCAATGAACAAGAGATTTACGAATAATCGGGTTGCCGATAGAACAAAGAGCTTTTCCGAAGGATTTTGGAACAGTGGCGGCGCGATCGCATTAGCGCTGCTTGCCATGCTTCTTCCTGGTTGCGTAGCTGTCCAGAAAGAAGCGGCTGCCCCTGAACCTACCACAGCCGTTGAAAAAGTTGCTCAAAACACGGATCAACTGATCGGTCAAACAGTAACGGTCAGTGGCGAAGTTGAAGAAATTATTGGTCCCAAAGCGTTTCAGTTAGAAGACGACAAAATATTCAGTGGCGAAAAAGTGTTGGTTTTGAATGCAGTTCCTGCCACAGTTGCGATCGCTGAAGGTAAGAATGTTACGGTGACAGGGCAAGTTCGTAAATTCGTCCTGGCTGATTTTGAGAAAGAGTACAACTTAACGAATGATTTAAATGTCAAGAAGAAAATGGAAGCCGAATTTGAAGGCAAGCCGGTAGTCATTGCTCAGACAACCCAAGTCATCGAGTAATTCCCTAGGGATTACCCATTCGACTTAAGCGATTTCTTCGCTGTTGAACAGTTCAAATATTTGCCGACAAAAGTGCTTCAGCTTTTCTCCTACTTCAGGCACTGGCTGGGATTCCCCGACAAACTGCCACTCCTCTACGGTCGAGAGTAACCACTGTTTGCCTTTATGGTCAAAACCTGCTAATTCGACACCGATAGCACGGCGAATCCCAGTCACAGGGTCTTCGTAAAAGCGAATCTGTACCAAGATGCTGCGGCTTTGAAATAAGCGACTTCTGCCAGGAAAATGGAAGCCGATATCAATTGAATCCGGATCGACTAACTCTCTAGTATCCGGGTCGTTTGCCCAAGGTTTTAAATCTGCTCTTGCATCAGGAAACTCAGATTTGTAGAGATTGACAACAGCAGCAATCTTACTAGCGACTTGTATGTTTGTGGCCTGTTCAGCTGCATTCACTTCGCTTGGGTTCCCCTAAACTTGCGCGTTTTCAGTTGTTTTGGCGTTTAAATATAACAGGATGTTCTCTATTTCGCAACTTGGTAGAGCATCCTTCTTTAAGTTTATTCATTGACGCGATAAGAATGGTAAATCTGGATACTATACAAGGGCAATTTTTTAAGGTATATTTAAATAATGGGAAGATGTGCATTTCTCAAATTTGCGGTTAGATTTCCATTATAAAAAATAAATATAAAATAAAGATAAACTACTAATAATATACCAGGAAAAATTGCTAAATCATCATGAAATCCTTGAACTTCTAATATTTCAACAGCCCAATTTTAGATGCAATTTTAACCAGAATACTCAAATTAAAACTTGACTTGCTTTGCCGGAGATTCCCGCTTTTGCGGTAAGCTCAAGCAACCGGGAGATGTGCAGGCAAAGATAGTGTCAACCAATGAGCAATTAATCAAGATCGGTTCCTTGGAATGGTTTTACCGGGAAGAGAATCCGATTGGTAGAAGTGATAACCTGCCAGTTCTGCTGCTGCACGGGTTGCCGTCGCAGAGTTATAGCTGGAGCGGGGTAATGCCCGGATTAGCAGAGAAAGGGTATAGAGCGATCGCGCCTGACTGGATTGGTTTTGGCTTCTCGGCGAAACCAGAGCGGCGGGACTTTGCGTATACACCCGATACCTTCATCAACGCACTAGCAGAATTCATCCAACACCTGGAAATCGAGCGATTCTATCTGGTTGTTCAGGGATTTTTGGGTTCTGTGGGACTCCAGTACGCCCTGCGTCATCCAGACAAAATCGAGCGCTTGGTTATCCTCAATACACCTGTGGCAACGACTGCCAAGCTGCCTTGGAAGATTCAACAACTGGGTCTGCCTTTTGTCGGCGATATGATGACGCAAGACCCGCTCTTGGTGGACAGAACCTTAGAAGGTGGTAGCCGCTACGTCATCCCAGATAAGGATTTAGACGTTTACCGCCGTCCCTACCTCAAAAGTTCGGATGCGGGGCGAAGTCTCCTGTACACCGTGCGGAATCTCCAGCTTCAGCAGTCGATGGCAGAAATAGAATCCGGTTTTCAAAGCTGGACGCAGCCAACTTTAATTGCCTGGGGGATGAAAGACCCCTGGCTTCCCTTCACTCAAGCGCAACAGCTAGCGAGTGCCATCCAGAGGGCAGAAATCATGAAGATGGAAGAAGTCGGGCATTATCCTCAAGACCATTGGTCGGACAAAGTCAGCGATGCGATTCAAGGGTTTCTGCGTCGTCAGGCAATTGGATAATGGGTGATATCATCTCTTTTTCTCTTCTCCTCTCGCGTTTTCCCGATTTTTCTCTAAAATAACAGGGGAAATTTGATTCATGGTTTCAAAAAATAGCATGATGGCACGTTATCGGTCTATTTTGGGTTTAATTTTGGCAGTGGTAGCCACGTTTATGATTAGTTGCGGTAGTGCAACTGCGGCAACGAAATCGGCTCCTACTTACACGGCGGCTCAGATTGAGCAGATTCAGCAATCGCTTCCGGGAATTCAAGAACAGCGCGATCGCCTTAACACATTGCAAACCTTCATCCAACAACGGCGATGGGTAGATGTGGGTACATTTATTCACGGGCCACTAGGAGATTTGCGACGGAATATGAACCGTGTGGCGGATAGCTTGGCTCCTAAGGACAAACAGGCGGCGCGTCAAGCAGCAAAAGATTTGTTCAGCGATCTGGTCAGAATCGATCAGGCTGCGAAAGAGGCGGATTATCAGCAAGCGGTGACAAATTTCCGCTCTGTATTGCAAGAGTTCGACGCCTTTATGAACTTGATTCCGAAGGCATAGCCAATTAAGGGGTAATTGGGAAAAAGTTATTAGTCCTGGGTCATTTGTCATGAGTTCGTTGCTACTGACTCAGAATTCAGGGCTGATCGTCATTACCGATTACCCCGTTACCGATTACCCATTTCTCATGCGCTCTTTCTGATGCGCTCTCAGATGAGTCAGGTTGTAATTATTGGATGCGGCGTTGTTGGGGCTGCGATCGCTTATGAACTCAGTCTAATTCCAGGGCTAACAATTACAGTCTTGGACAAGCAACCACCCGCACAAGCCGCCACTGGCGCTGCATTGGGCGTCTTGATGGGCGCGATCAGTCACAAAATTAAGGGCAATGCCTGGAAAATGCGGCAGGCTAGCATCCAGCGCTATGAAACCCTGATTCCAGAGCTAGAAGCGCTTTTAGACCGTCAGATCCCCTTCAACCGCCAGGGAATTCTGATGCTCTGCTTTGCCGGTGAAGATTTATCTCGTTGGGAAAAACTGGTAGAAATTCGCCACACTCAAGGCTGGCACCTGGAAATTTGGGACGCCGCCCAACTCCAATCTCGCTGTCCTCAGTTGAGTCATGAGATAATCGGCGCGATTTATTCTCCCCAAGATCGGCAACTCGACCCGGTTGCTCTGACTTTAGCGCTGGTTGATGCTGCCCAACGCAACGGCGTTACCTTTAAATTTGGCGTCACCGTTTTAGAAGAGGAAGCAACAAATACGGACGTTCGCCACATTCAAACAACCGCAGGGCAAGTTGATGTTGATTGGTTAATTGTGGCAGCGGGGCTTGGTTCCACCCCACTCACAGCGTCTTTTAAACAACCGATTGATATTCGCCCGGTATTGGGACAAGCGTTGCACTTGCGCCTAGCGCAGCCAATGGGGCGTGCAGATTTCCAGCCGACAATTACAGGCAATGATGTCCACATTGTGCCCGTAACGGACATAGAATACTGGGTCGGCGCGACGGTGGAGTTTCCCAACAATGGGGATGAGATAGTGGCAGATGCAGCACTTTTGGAGAAGGTCAAACAGCAAGCGATCGCTTTTTGCCCAAGTCTAGAGGAAGCCACAATCCTTAAAACTTGGTCGGGATTGCGTCCCCGCCCCGAAGGACGCCCCGCCCCGGTTATCGGTCTTCTGCCCGGTTATAGCAATGTTCTCCTCGCCACAGGTCACTATCGCAACGGCGTTTTACTCGCACCCGCCACCGCTCAAGCGATTCGGGAACTGATTGCGCGATCGCTCAATCAAGATAAATAATCGTCAAACTATGTCTAGTTTTGCTTTTTTGTTTAAATGGTTAATTTACTTAAAATACTTAAAGTATTTTTAGCGATCGCACTTCTATTCGTTGCCTTTAATTTAAGAGCGCCTTTCCTCCCAAGCATAAAATTTTATTTCTTTTTATGTTTACTTGCAATCGATTTAGCTTTAATTTTCACTGAAATCAAAGCCTTTACTCCCTCGAAGCTTAAAAAAAAATTCCTGAATAAAACAATCCTCGTGATTGCTTGCCTAAGTCTTCTTATAGCTTTAACAGTTGAAATAAGATTTAACTTACTGAAACAAAGTCTATTCCATGCCAAAGCATCCCAAATAGAAAAGCTGGGTCAGCATTTTATTATTGGCTATCGAGACTCGAATGAAGTCAAGAAACTAGTTTCTAAAAAAGCCATAGGCGGTATATTTCTCACAACCAGAAATATTAGAAATAAAACCCAAGAAGATATCAAGCAAGAAATTAGTGCTTTGCAGGAGATTCGCCGCAGTCAAGGTTTATCTCCTTTATGGATAGCGACCGATCAAGAAGGGGGTGTAGTATCTCGATTATCTCCCCCTCTAACCCGATTACCTCAATTATCAAAAGTTATTTCTGAGTCTGCAAATATAGAACAAGCAAAAGAGAAAGTCATCAAGTATGCCAAAACTCAGGCGAGTGAGCTATCTACAATTGGAATTAATCTAAACTTTGCCCCTGTGTTGGATTTAAACAAAGGAGTGATAAATCCAAACGATAAATTTTCTAAGATTTATAAGCGAGCTATTTCGTCTGATAAGGAAGTTGTTGAAAAATTTGCTTTGTTATATTGTCAGACGTTAGAAGCTAATGGGGTTAGATGTACGATTAAGCATTTTCCGGGATTGGGAAGAGTAGAGACCGACACCCATCTTGAAAGTGCAGAATTGCATACTTCAGTGAATGAATTAGCGCAGGATGACTGGGTACCTTTCCGGACATTAATGAGTAATTCTCATGCTTTTACAATGTTGGGTCATGCTAAATTGATGGCGATAGATGCTAAACATCCCGTCTCCTTTTCCCAGAGAGTAATTAGCATGATTAGAAATGATTGGCAACAGGATGGGGTTTTAATCACTGACGATTTTTGTATGTATGCAGTTTACAACAGTCAAGATGGTTTGAGAAATGCTACCGTCAAGGCGCTGAATGCCGGAGCCGATTTGATATTGATTGCTTACGATCACGATTTATATTATGAAGCGATGGATGCTTTAATCAAAGCTGATAATAAGCGCCAATTAGAGAATGAACTGCTAATAAAAAGTAGCAGCAGGTTAGAGCAAACCAAAAAGGCTCTCTATGGATTGCCCAAAGGGTTGCCGATAAGTGGAACAAACGGTTGAGATTAGAGGCGGCGTTAACGAGGGGTTTGCTGTATATTAATAAATGTAAACAATAGAGCAAAACTTTAGCACTTCAGCCGTCAATATGTCTAGCAAGCCTCTAGGAAAAACCCGCCCCCTCTGGCAAGTGATTCTTTTATCGATTGTCACCCTGATGCTGTATTACGGCTGGTATAAGTGGATAATCCAAGAAGAATTACGTCGCTACAAAGGTTATGGTTGGTCAGGAACTTTATGCTTAGCGCCTTTTGTTTTGGGGGTAGCAGTTCCCCAATTGTTGCGTATATTCGATCCTGATGTCCCTGGCTGGTTTGGTTGGTTTTCCTTGCTGGGAATTGCCTGGATTTACATTGTGCAGTTCAGACTCTATAAAACTGTAAACGAACTCTACAGCGAAGCTGGGATGAAAGAACCACTGATTGTCTGGTGGATTTTTGTACCAGGTTTAAATCTAATTGTTGGCTTGAGACAAATTCACTTTTTAAGTGAGTATTGGGCAAGTAAACAAGGGATAAGTGTTAACGATCCGCTTGCTGAGAGTATTCCTTTTCTCTCTGCGAATGCTTAACGCTGTACAAAAGATAAATCTAAAGAGGAAGCTGATAAAGCAATCCTATTTTAGGGGTGAGATGCTAGCGCTTCAGATCCCCGACTTCCTGGAGAAGTCGGGTAATCTCGCCGTCACGAATCATTTGGGACGGCTATAAAGGAATCGAGGGGCGATCGCCTGCTTGAAAGCGTTGCCAAGATGTTTTCAAAGCTGAAGGAGCAGGATAATTAGTGTCATAAACAACAATTACATTCGTCAGGTTCCGTCCTGCGGGAAGTAAAATTCTTCCATTATGAGCTAAAGCTTCTGAAGCACCGCCATCCAAATTCATTGCTTCAATACAGCCAATCGCTTTCATAATGTTGGCTTCTTGTTGTAAAGATAGACTAGCAAGAAAAGAAATTAAAAATAACTGTTTTCGATTCGCTGGAAACCCAATCGCAGTCCGATATCCTACACCGAGAACATGAGGATCGGCAAAGCCTTCTGATTGCGGCGAGATAGAAATTTTTCCTTGTTTAATCAGTCTTGGTCCGCAAGTAATTGAAAACCAGTGTTGATCCCAATTCGGCTGTCCTTCTGTTCGGGCGGTAATCATTTCTAATTGATTACCTGCTTTAATCCCCAAGGTAGTCCCATAATTTTCCCAGCGGCTGTATTTAAGAAATCTGCCAGCCGCCACCATGTTACCCATCACCCACTTCTGGTTACTTTTATCAAAAAAGGTGCCATTGGCTACCACAGCAGCCTTCTGACGCGCTACCAACTGGGCAAAAGGTTCATCACCATTGCTCACCGTTGGCCCGTTGGCATAAGTCGCATTATTTGCTAATCCCAGAGTGATGAAAGTTTCTGGGTCAGAGAGGTCAATCGTGGTTTGATAAAAAGACACCCCAGCCACTGTTTTTTGGGTAAGTTGCACGGGTTTTCCTTTGGCAACAGCGGGATTTACGTTGGTTTTGGAGGACGGTTGAGATGGTTTAGGCGTGGCGCTGGTTTTTGGAGTTGGCGAAGGTAAAGGCTCAGGAGAAACGCTCCTTATTGGTGTTGGCGTACTGCTAGGTAAAGGGTTTTGAGCGACCCCGTTTTGAGACTCCCATAAAGCGATCGCTTTCTCCCATAACTGACGAACAAGACTAGCAAAATTGGAGCGGTTTTGGGGAATTGAGAAGAATTCGGTTAAAAATTGGGCAAGTGCCAAACCTACTAAAAATAAAAAAGTGCGCCGCAGCATTTTACGGCAACCATTGGGTTGTTTTCGATCTGGCATAACTTCGCTTACTTCTCGTCTAGCGACTAAATATTGAGCGATTGGAGTAGAGCGATCGCGTGCATCAACAAGAGCGATCGCTCTACTCAGTTTTAGCAGAAGCCGCGATTTTCAAAGATTCCTGAAAAATACCTACACCTTAGCCCCATCAACGATTCAGGCTATTCGAGAGGTGATTGTAGAGTGAATAAGGTATCGGCGAAAGTCATGAAAATGCGTTTGAGTTCGGCTTCCTCAACGCGCTTAACCGCTTGTTTCACACTCACCCACTGTCGCTTTCTAAAGCTAGCTTCGGGCCAAACTTCCAGCACCGTTTTCACCTGCATTAAAAATACCTCAACCTGGCAGGTGCCTCCCCCTTTTTGATACTCGTAAGTCCCCATCAAAGTCGGTAGCACCTGACCGATGATTCCCGCCTCTTCCCAGGCTTCTTTGGCTGCCGAAGTTTGCGGGGTCATAAACGGCTCAATCATTCCTTTAGGAATCACCCAGCGTTTTCCTGTTGAGGAAGTGATCAACAAAACTTCGATTTTTCCGTTTTTGATGCGATAGGGGATGACCGCCGATTGCTGATAACGCTGGGCTGATTTTAGATTCATGGAACTTATCTTTTTTGGCGATGTTTGATAGGGGATTGCTCCTTGGATTTGCTCTTCAAACCAGGCAGATAATGACTGATGATTGAGTGAGATAGCAATCGATTTGAGTTGAGCGATCGCTCTCGCGCATCCGCGCCGCTACGCGAACACCTCCCGCACCAGGAAAGCCCACCGATCCGCAACTTCCTCAATAATCTTAGTCGTTGGCTTCCCAGCCCCATGTCCCGCTTTAGTCTCAATTCTAATTAATACGGGTGCAACACCTGTATGAGCTGCTTGCAAAGCGGCAGCAAACTTGAAACTGTGGGCAGGCACCACCCGATCGTCATGATCCGCTGTTGTAATCATCGTGGCTGGATAAGAGGTCCCAGGTTTGAGGTTGTGCAGCGGCGAATAGGCATAAAGCGCGTTGAACTCCTCCGGGTTTTCCGGAGAACCATAATCCGAAGTCCAAGCCCAGCCAATCGTGAATTTATGGAAGCGCAGCATATCCATCACTCCCACCGCTGGCAACGCCGCACCGAATAAATCCGGGCGCTGAGTCATACACGCACCCACCAACAATCCCCCATTACTGCCGCCGCCGATAGCAAGTTTTTCCGGGGTTGTATAGCCGTTAGCAATTAGCCACTCCGCCGCCGCAATGAAATCATCAAAGACATTTTGCTTATTCAGCTTCGTTCCTGCCTGGTGCCACTCCTCTCCATACTCGCCGCCGCCGCGCAAATTAGGGACGGCATAGACACCACCCATCTCCATCCACACCAGACTGCCAACCGAGAAACTAGGCGTCAGGGAGACGTTAAAACCGCCGTAGCCATAGAGATAAGTAGGGTTGCTTCCATCTAGTTGCAGCCCTTTTTTGTAGGTGATAAACATGGGCAGATGGGTGCCATCTTTGCTGCGATAAAATATCTGCTTTGTCTTGTAATCATCAGGGTTGAAATCAACTTTCGGTTGACGAAAAATTGTACTTTCACCACTAACCATGTCGTAGCAGTAAATAGTGGCAGGTGTGGTAAAACTGGTGAAGCTATAGAAAGTTTCCGTATCGTAGCGTTTACCGCCAAAACCTCCAGCCGAACCAATTCCCGGTAACTCAACTTCCCGCACAAAGGAGCCGTTCAGCTCAAAGATTTTAATCTGAGTCCGGGCATCTTTTAGATATTCAGTCACAAACTGATTATTGAGGATTCCCACACCTTCGAGGACTTCTTCCGCCTGCGGGATGATTTCTTGCCATTCCTCCTTACTTACTGGAGAGGAGGGAAGATTGAAGGTATCAATTGCGATCGCGCGACCGCGAGGCGCATCTAAGTCAGTGCGAAACCAGAAGATTGAGCCATCATTGTCGATAAAACTATAGCTAGCTTCAAACTCACTAATGAGTTCTATAACTTCAGCGTTTGGATCGGTTAAATCTTTATAGAAAATCAGATTTTTGGGGTCAGTTCCCTTCCAAACGCTGATAATCAGATAACGTCCATCTTCGGTAACGCCACCGCTAAATCCCCATTCTTTTTGGTCAGGGCGCTGATAAACCAGGACATCCTCGGACTGTGGCTTACCCAGCTGATGGTAGAAAAGTTTTTGATAGTAATTAACGTCTTCTAATTTGGTTGTTTCGTTCGGTTCATCGTAGCGGCTATAGAAAAAGCCTTGGTTGTCTTTAGTCCAAGACGCGCCAGAGAATTTAATCCATTTGAGATGATCGGAAAGGTCTTCGCCCGTCTCAACATCGCGTACCTTCCATTCTTGCCAATCTGAACCAGAGGTGGATAAACCATACGCCATCAAATTCCCATCTTCGCTGATAGCAATACCTGACAGAGCAATGGTGCCATCCTCTGAAAGTTTATTGGGATCTAGCAAAACTTTTGGCTCGCCATCCAGGGACGTTAATGTATAGAGAACGCTTTGATTTTGCAAGCCGTTGTTTTTGAAATAGAAGTAGCGATCGCCTTCTTTAAAGGGAAGACTGTATTTTTCGTAGTCCCACAGTTCGGTTAGCCGCTGCTTGATTTTTTCCCGAACCGGAATTTCATTTAAATAGCTAAAAGTAACTTGATTTTGAGCCTCAACCCAAGCCTTAGTTTCATCCGAGTCCGGATCTTCTAGCCAACGGTAAGGGTCAGATACCTTTGTCCCGTGATAGTCATCAACTTGATCGACTTTTTGGCTAGTGGGATAAGTGAGGGGTTTATCTGGATACGACATAGGGTTGGACTCTTGGCAACACTGTCCAGTCTAGCGCCAGATTTGGTTGAGAAGAGGGCGATCGCTCCCTTCCCAATCCAGTTTGCATGGGCAATTCTTTGAGAAACCCAGTTTCTGGCAAAAAACTAGAGAGCAAATTACATAAGTGCCAAATTGTGAGAGATAAGTATTCCAGTAGATAATCGCGATCGCGCTGCCCTAATTGAGAGTTATGCGTCTCCAAAGAATTGGTCTATTTTTTCTCCCCTGGTTTACCTTCACTGTCTCAACCCCATTGCCTGTCAATTTTCCAGGAATATTGGCTACACAAAAGGCGATCGCGCAAACGCCCAATGACCAGAAACTAAACCAAAATCCCGCAGCCAAACCTGCTGTATCGGACAGTTTTATTGATTACTTCGCACAAGAAGCTCAACTCAAAGGGCATGAAGGAAGTGTCAACAGCGCTAGTTTTAGCCTGGATGGGAAGTTGATTGTCACCGCAGGAACTGACGGCACCGCGAGGGTGTGGGATACTTCTGGCAAGCAGATAGTGGAACTGTGGGGGCATTCAGCGAGTGTCAGGAGTGCCAGTTTTAGTCCTGATGGACAGCGCATTGTCACCGCATCGTTTGACGGTACTGCCCGTGTGTGGGATTTGTCGGGCAAACAGCTAGCGGAACTTACTGGGCATCAAGGCAATGTTTATAGTGCCAGTTTTAGTCCCGATGGAGGACGTATCGTCACCGCAGGTGCTGACAAAACTGCTCGCGTGTGGGACACTTCGGGCAAGTTACTGCTGCAAATCAAAGGACATTCAGGCAGTGTCTACAGTGCGAGTTTTAGTCCAGATGGCAAACGTCTAGTCACCGCATCTGCTGACAAAACTGCCCGTGTCTGGGATTTGTCAGGCGTAGAGACGCGATTAATCGCGTCTCTACAAGGGCATACTGATACGGTTTGGAGTGCCAGCTTTAGTCCGGATGGGAAGCGGATTGTTACCGCTTCTGATGACAAAACTGCCCGTATCTGGGATACCTCTGGCGTAGAGACGCGATTAATCGCGTCTCTACAGGGGCATACTGACAGTGTCTTAAGTGCTAGTTTTAGCGCCGATGGACAGCGAATTGTCACCGTATCTGTTGATAGAACTGCCTTGGTGTGGGAGTCCTCGGGCAATTTGGTAGGTAAACTCCAACAGCATGAGGGCGGTGTCAACAGTGCCACTTTTAGCCCAGATGGAAAGTGGATTATTACCGCATCTAGTGACAGCACCGCTCGTGTGTGGGATACCTCCAGCAAGTTGCTAACTGAACTACGAGGGCATTCAGCCAATGTTAGCAGTGCCAGCTTTAGCCAAGATGGACAGTTGATTGTCACCGCATCTACTGACGAAACGGCTCGTGTGTGGGACTTGTCACGCAAGCAACTGGTGAAACTGAAAGGGCATCAGGGCGCTGTCAACAGTGCCAGTTTTAGTCCGGATAGCAAGCTGATTGTTACTGCATCATCTGATGGGACTGCCCATGTGTGGGATACTTCTGGCAAGTTGCTCTCAGAATTCAAAGGACTTCAAAACAGTTTCTGGAGTGTCAATTTTAGCCCGGATGGCAAGCTGATAGTTACCCCGTCAGATGATGGAACTGCCCGTGTGTGGGATACTTCTGGCAAGTTGCTCGCAGAACTTAAAGGGCATTCTGGCGCAATTTACATTACCAATTTTAGTCCAGATGGACGGCGGATTGTCACCGCATCTGATGACGGCACTGCCCGTGTGTGGAATACTTCTGGCAAGTTACTCGCAGAGTTCAAAAGGTCGTCTGGTATTGGTCAGGTGAGGTTTAGTCCAGATGGCAAGCTGATTGTTATGACAGGTTCGTTCAGCAGTACTGCCTCTGTGTGGGATATTTCTGGTGAGTTATTCACAGAACTCACAGAGCATCAGAGTGGTATCAACAGTGCAAGTTTTAGCCCAGACGGCAAACTGATTGTTACTGCATCTTTGGACAAAACCGCCCGTGTGTGGGACATTTCCGGCAAGTTGCTTGCAGAACTCAAAGGGCGTCAGGGCTATGTCAACAGTGCAAGTTTTAGCCCCGATGGCAAACTGATTGTCACCGCATCCTATGACGGAACCGCTCGTGTATGGGATATTTCTGGCAAGTTGCTTGCAGAACTCAAAGGACATCAGGATTCCGTCAAAAGCGCCAGTTTTAGTCCAGATGGCAAGCGGATTATCACTGCATCTGGTGACGGCACTGCCCGTGTGTGGTACTTGTCTGACAAACTGCTAACCCAACTTCAGCAGCTTGAAACACCTGATTCTGATAAGCCAAAAACCCAACGAGAGATAGTCTTCAGAAAAACCAGTAGTAGTGCCAGTTTTAGCCCGGACAAACAGCATGTTCTCAGCGTCTCCACTGACGGCACTGCCTGTGTGTGGGCCATGTCCGGTAAGCTGCTGGTCGAAATTAAAGGGTATTCTTATTTTGTCAACAGCGCCAGTTTTAGTCCAGACGGTAAGCTAATTGTTACTGCATCCGATAACGGTACTGCCCGTGTATGGAATTTGTCTGGTAATCTCCTAATCGAATTAAAAGGACATCAGGGAAGTATCAGAAGTGCCAACTTTAGTCCCAATGGCAAACTAATAGTCACTGCATCCGATGACGGTACTGCCCGTATTTGGGATTTATCTGGTAATTCCCTAATCGAATTAAAAGGACATCAGGGAAGTATCAGAAGTGCCAACTTTAGTCCCGATGGCAAACTAATAGTCACTGCATCCGATGACGGAACAGCCGGTGTATGGAATTTGTCTGGTCAGTTGCTAGCTAGACTCAAGGAGAGTAGGAAATTATTTGTTAAAGCCAACTTTAGCCCAGACGGAAAGCTTGTTGTGACAACATCCAACAACAACATTGCCCGTGTGTGGGACATTTCTGGCAAGTTGCTAGCAGAAGTCCAAGGATATCAGAATAGCACTATTGATAGTGCCAGTTTTAGTCCAGATGGCGAACGCATTGTTACCGCATCTAATCGCAGCACTGCCCGCGTGTGGGATACTTCCGGCAAGCTTTTAGCAGAACTTAAAGTGCATCAGGATATCTTCGGCGGCAACCTTGACAGCAACCGTGCAAGCTTTAGTCCGGATGGCAAACTGATTGTTACCAAATCTGAGTCATTTAATGACGCAACTGTTCGTGTATGGGATACTTCTGGCAAATTGCTGCTGGAACTCCAAGATTTTGCTTCGAGTTTGAGGAGTGCCAACTTTAGTCCAGATGGCAAGCTGATTGTTACCGCATCTGATGACGGCACTGCCCGCGTATGGGATACCTCTGGCAAACTGCTAGCAAACTTCCAAGGAAATCAGCGCCCAGTAAGGGTAGCCAGTTTTAGCCCAGATGGACAGCGGATTGTCACTGTTGATGGCAATGCCCGGTTGTGGGATTTATCTGGCAAGCTGTTAGCGGAACTCAAAGTTAATCAGGGGTGGATCAACGATGCCAGTTTTAGCCCAGATGGACAGCGGATTGTTACTGCATCTAGTGAAGGTATTGGGCGCGTGTGGGATACCTCTGGCAAGCTGTTAGCAGAACTCAAAGGTCATGAATTGAGCGTAACGAGTGCCAGTTTTAGCCCAGATGGCAAGTTAATTGTTACCGCATCTCATGACAAAACCACCCGCGTATGGGATTTGTCTGGCAACCAACTGGCAATACTCAAAGCCAATCAGGAGTGGGTCATCGGTGCCAGTTTTAGCCCAGATGGAGAGCGAATTGTCACTGGTGGTGACAATGCCCGTTTATGGGACATTTCTGGCAAGTTATTAGTAGAACTCAAAGGACATTCAGGCTGGGTCCGCAGTGCCAGTTTTAGTCCAGATGGCAAGCTGATTATCACTGCATCTGTAGACCAAACCGCGCGTGTGTGGGATTTATCTGGGAAACAGTTAGCCCTTCTCGCTGGACATCAGGAAGAAGTCGAAAGCGCTAGTTTTAGCCCGGATGGCAAGCTTATTGTTACCGCATCCGGTACACAAAAAGTTTTTTTCTCTGAAGACACTGAACAATTCGCTCCCCGTGACGGCATCGTCCGTGTGTGGGATTTATCCGGCAAACTGCTTGCCGAATTTACAAAGCATAAAACCAGTGTTAACAACGCCATTTTTAGTGCAGATGGCAAGATGATTGTTACCGCATCTCAGGACAAAATCGCCCGTGTCTGGGATACTTCTGGCAATCTAGTAGCAGAACTTAAAGGTCATCAAGGATGGGTTAACAGTGCCAATTTTAGTCCAGATGGACAGCGCATTATCACTGCATCAAATGACGGCACCGCCCGTATGTGGAACACCTCTGGTAAGCTGTTAGCCACTTTGAGTTTGACTGCACCCCCTTATTCCCCGAAAGCGAAAGCAGACAGACTGAGGGATTTAGAATTTTATGCTCCAAATTGTGCCTTGGCATTATCTCCTTGGCAACAAGCACTAAAGATTTACCGAGAAATTGGTGATAAGGAGAATGAAGCTTATATTCTGCAAAAATTGGGCAATGCTTACTATTGCCTCAGCGACTATGCCAATTCCATTAAGTCCTATTCCCAAGCCTTACCTATTGCTAAAGAATTCAATTACCTAGAAAAGCAGGTAAAGAATCTCTCAAAACTGGGAACTGTTTACAATTCCTTGGCTGACTATGACAAAGCCATTCAGTCTTACAATAATGCACTCAAAATCTTAGAGCAGAATCCAAACCCAAAAAGCCAAGCACAGATTTTACGAAGTCGAGGCAATGCTTACAACTCTCAAGGCAACGCTGAACAGGCAATTCAAGATTATTTGCAAGCCTTAACTATTGACCAAGCTGAGAGAAACGGTGCTGGCGTAGCAGAAGATAAAGTCAGTTTGGCCCAAATTTACCAGTCCTTGGGTGACTATAACAAAGCCCTTCAATATTATAAAGAAGCATCAGAAGTAAGACCGATTGAAGCCCTGGCAGGTTTGGGAAATACTTACTTAACCCTTGGTGATGCGGCAAAGGCGATCGCTCTACACTCCTCAAGTTTAGAAAAAGCACGGCAACAGGAAGACAAGGAAGCAGAAGGCAATGCTTTGAATAATCTTGCTAATGCTCTGCGTCAAGCTGGCAAGGTCACAGAAGCCGAAAAATACCTCCGTGATGCTATCAAAATTTGGGAAGATTTACGAATTAAATTAGAAGATGCTAATAAAGTTTCCATTTTTGAAAGGCAAGCTCGTACTTACCGCCTACTACAAGAAGTTTTAATTGTTCAGAACAAAACTAATGAAGCACTGGAAATTGCCGAACGGGGCAGGGCGCGGGCTATTGTGGAATTACTGGCTTCTCGATTATCTCCTAACCCGAACGAGCAATTTAGCATTACTCCGCCCAATATTGAACTGATTAAAAAAATTGCCAAGGAACAAAATGCAATTCTTGTTGAATATTCGATTATTTACGATAGTTTCAAAGTTCAAGGTAAAGAACAAACAAAGGAATCAGAACTCTATATTTGGGTTATCAAGCCTACAGGTGAAGTGACGTTTCGGACATCTGACCTCAAACCCCTGTGGCAGAAACAGAATCTTTCTCTACAAGACCTTGTTGCTAACACCCGTGAATCTATAGGGGTAAGGGGGCGCGGTGGCGGTATTGTAGCGGAACTGATAGAGGAAGAAAGCCCGACCAAACGATTACAGCAACTCCATCAACTGCTGATTGAACCCATTGCGGAAGAGCTACCTGTTGATCCAAATGCTCGCGTGATTTTTATCCCACAAGATGCGCTGTTCCTCGCGCCATTTCCAGCTCTCCAAGATGCTTCTGGTAAATACCTGATAGAAAAACATACCATTCTGACGGCTCCCTCAATTCAAATGCTGGATTTAACCCATCAGCGTACAAAACGGGTTTTGGGGGATACACGGACTTTTTCTAGCAAGAATGCGTTGATAGTCGGCAATCCCACGATGCCTAAGGTGGTGCTGAAACCTGGAGAACCCGCCGAGCAGTTATCGAACTTGTCGGGGGCGGAACAGGAAGCTAAAGAGATTGCTAAACTACTTAAGACTCAAGCGATTACAGGGAAGCAAGCGACTAAAGCCGCGATCGCGCAAGCATTGCCTTCTGCCCGAATTATCCATCTGGCAACACATGGGATATTTGATGATATCCAGGGCTTGAACAGTGCGATCGCTTTGGCTCCATCCGGTTCAGATGAGGGTTTACTCACGGCTTCTGAAATCCTCGACCTAAAGCTCAATGCAGAATTAGTCGTTTTGAGTGCTTGCGACACCGGACGAGGCAAAATTACCGGGGATGGCGTGATTGGCTTATCACGTTCATTTATTAGTGCGGGTGTCCCCAGCGTCATTGTCTCTTTGTGGTCAGTTCCCGATGCACCAACAGCCTCTTTAATGACCGAGTTTTACAAAAATCTCCAGATCAACCCCGATCGCTCTCAATCATTGCGACAAGCGATGCTAACAACCATGAAACAACACCCCGACCCCAGAGACTGGGCGGCTTTTACTTTAATTGGTGAATCCGACTGAAACAAGTCGCTCTGGGCGGTTGAAAATTGAAAATTGGCTGAATGATAGGCGATCGCTGAAGTAGGGGTATCTTGGAAGGAAGCCGAGTGCTGTTGAATTTTTATGGCTTCTGTTCCTAATCCCTCTCTGGAAGCTGGTCTAGCAGCCCTGAAACAGGGAAATTATCCAGATGCGATCGCCCACCTAGAAGGCGTTTGCGAGTTTGAGTTGAGTCAAAAGACAGTCCTCCGCGCTCAGATGGGGCTGGTGGTTGCCTATGAACGCACTGGCGAAATCGAGAAAGCGCGATCGCTTTGTCAAACCCTCAGTCAAAGCAAATATCCCAAGGTGAAGGACTGGGGAGAGCGGAATTTGGCTAATTTGGTCAATCGTTATCCTCAACTTCAAAAAACGCCTTCCCCTCCACCAACGTCGGAGGCGACCGGGTTTGTCCCCTTACAAACACCTGCCACTTCACCCGCACAAGGGGCTGCGCCTGCGTCAGATGTCACCGGATTTATTCCCTTAGACCAACCGCCTCAAAAGCCTCAGCCATCCGTGTCGCCTGCTCTAGACGCGACCGGGTTTGTCCCCTTGCAAACGCCTGCCACTTCACCCGCACAGGGGGCAAAAGCCGCTCAACCTGCCTCTAAAAGCGTCAGGGCGAACAGCACTAAGCCAGTACAAAAGGTAACACCCTCCAACTCACCCTTAGTACAGGGCAAAGGGAAAGAAGCGGAAAGCAACCTAGAGGCAGAAGTAGCCGCCCCGACAGAAGCACCGATTGCGCCAGATACAGCAGCAGACACAGGGGTCATTTCTGAGACGCCATCTGAAACGCCATCTGAGACGCCAACAGATGAGAAAATTCTAGAATCGACCAGTATTATTGGCTGGCGTCAAGCAGGACGCGCCAAAGGATGGCGAGCAATGCCAGCAGTGAAACCAGAACGTCTGTGGTTGCTTCAAGCAGGGACTGCGATCGCGCTTTTTTGGGTAATTCGCGTTTTCGTGCAGTTCTTGATGACGACGACGAACAACTTCCTCATCAACCTGCCATTTTTGCAGCCTATCCCAGCTTTTTACGAAGACCCGACTTGGCCTATCGTGACCGTGTTGGTTCTGCTAGCGTGTCTGTCTCCCTGGCTACTAGACTTCTTCCTCAAGCAATTTGAGAAGATGCAACCGCTGTCGCTGTCAGCGCTGTCTAAATTCAGCCCAGAAGCCGCCAAGATGCTACCCCGCTATTGCGGACAGCGCCGTTTGCCCGTGCCGACTTTGCGGATCTTACCCATCAGCGCCCCAGTCGCACTCACTTATGGAAATCTGCCTCGCACTGCCCGAATTGTGGTCAGTCAAGGACTCTTAGATCAACTGGCAGAGGATGAAATCGCCACAGTCTATGCCAGCGAGTTGGGGCACATTGTCCAAAACAAGTTGGTCGGTTTGGTTATGGCAACCATAATGTTCCTGATTGGAGGCTTTTTTAGCCTGTTGAGGAACTCAGACTGGGCTTGGACTTGTTGGTGGATTGCCCTGGCTTGTTTACCGTTGGGATTGAATTTGGCAGTGATGTCCCTCATCATGCTAATCGCCCAGATTCCTTACACCTTGTACCGACAAGTCGCGCAGTGGGGAGACCGCTTACAAAGCCCCCTGCTAAAGATTCCAGCGGTGGTTGTTTCGGCTTTGAGTTACGGCTTATTTTGGCTAGTTTGCTTTATCGGTTTGTGGCTGTCGCGGCTGCGAATTATCTATAGCGATCGCATAGCGGCAGATATCACTGGCAACCCAAATGCCTTCTCCCGCGCTTTATTGAAAGTTACCCGTGGCATTGCTGCTGATATCCAAAAACACCAGTCTACCCGCTGGCTTTTGGAAGGCTTTGATTTACTGACGCCAGTGGGATATCGGCAAGCCATCAGCTTGGGCAGCTTTCCCGCCCAGACGCCTTGGGAATCCCTGTTGCAATGGGGCTACCTCAACCCCCATCGGCAGTGGATGGTCATCAACAATAGTCATCCTTTAATGGGCGATCGCCTGTACTTGTTATGCCTCTACGCCCGCCACTGGAAGCTAGAGACAGAACTTGACTTCACTCAAATGTCCGAACAGCGGATTCGAGCATCTTCGCTTAAAACTAAAAAGTCAAAACTTTGGTTACAAGGTGCCCCCTTCTTTGGCATTTTGTCTGGTTTAGCCTTGGGGTGCTTGTTCTGGCTGTTGGGGTGGATTGGCAGCTGGCTGGGAATCCGGCAACTTGCATGGATACTCGACGATTACTGGACGATCCTTGTCGGTTGTCTGCCGATAGGTTTTAGCATTGGCACCTTTTTGCGGATCAATTCCTTCTTTCCAGATATCAAAGCTTCCACTCTGCAAACGAACCCCAACCTATCCGATTTATCGACTCCGATCGATGCTTTACCTGTGGATAGTCAGCCGGTGCGTCTGCAAGGAAAACTCTTGGGGCGTCAAGGGATTAGCAACTGGCTGGGACAGGATTTAATCTTGCAAACCGACACCGGCTTGGTTAAGTTACATTATTGCTCTCAACTGGGTTCTATTGGTAATCTTTTACCCTTGTCCACTCGTCCCAGCGACTTCGTAAATCGGCAAGTCACCGCAACTGGATGGTTTCGGCGAGGCGCGACTCCCTGGATTGACTTAGAAACCCTACGAACCCAAGGCGGCATTACCAGTCTCAGTCGGCACCCTATCTGGTCAACGATTATTGCCTGTTTAGCTGCGGCTTGGGGAACTTACATTATTTTGTTCGGCATTTAATGCACAAGTTGGCACACGCACAAATGACTGTTTGTAAATAAATATTGCAGCTTTTGAAAAAAATGTGTTACATTCCTTAACAAGGGACGACTTAGTGTATCGAGACGCAGGTTGGCTATCTACGGGATAATTGCATAGCTTTTTCGTCTTGGCATCAGGTTTTCCTCCTCCCAACACAGCAAGCTTGACCAGTCGCCGCGAGTGGCTGGTTTTTTTTAGCATACTTACCCGCCAAAAGGCGTATGCAAAAAGAGAGAATTTCAGCGATCGCGCTTCTTTAACTTCAATAATCAAAAGATTTAGAGCCGTCGTGAATTCTATCTATTTCTGGTCCTTTATTTTCTTGGCGTCGCTTGCGAAGCAACGACTAATTTTATATCCCTAAAAATAAAATCGACAATCATTAGATTAGGAATAATTTCAAAATTTATATTGTTAAATCATTTCGCTTGTATAGACCCATTTTGGAAGTTAACTCGGCTTCTGACTATCTAGCGGAAGCTAAATTCCTAGAGAGTAATCCCGATAGCGCCGAATTAAGGCAGTTCGCAATTTTTAATCTCTCGCTGCAAGATTTAAACCGAACTAGAAACGCGCGATCGCAAGCGTGCATCCTCTACTTTATCCAGATGAAAATGAGCGGATAGACATCTTTAGTTCTGATGCTAAGATGTTGGGCATTCCCTAATTTAGGAGAGTTGGTTGATGAAATCCTCAAAGGTTATTCTAGGAATTTTATTAAGCCTAACCTTATTAGGAGTCGGGGCGAGACTAGGACTCCAAAAAACGCCAGATGATGTCAGTCAAGGTGAGAAATCTCGCGATCGCTATGTTGCCTTTGTTCTGCCTAAGCTAGTTCGGGAAGTTCAAATAAGGCTGAACCTGGGGAAGAATCCAGGGGAAATCAAGCACGATTTAAAAGAATTTGCTCCGAAATATGAACAACTGATTGCAGACGCCGGTCGAAAAGCAGACGAAAACCTGGCGAACGAACCAAGAGACGCAGCCTTTGCCGAGCGATTCTGGGCTGAGAAGAAACGTATTTTAAAAGCAGAGTACGGAATCGATTGGAAATCACCAGCAGACATGAATCCAGAAGTCGTTTTTGATTAATTAAGGGCTGCGAGGTTAAGACAAAGCTAAAATAGAGCCGAAGTGTTGCAATTATCTGCACTCTGTAAGCTCATGACGACTGCTGCTCCGGTTAAAACTCAGTACGAAGCTATTATCGGTCTGGAAACTCACTGTCAACTCAGTACCGAAACCAAGATTTTCTGTAATTGCTCCACCGAATTTGGTGCGACGCCCAATCAGAATGTCTGTCCAGTGTGTATGGGAATGCCTGGAGTATTGCCGGTGCTGAATCAAAAGGTGCTGGAGTACGCGGTTAAAGCCGGTTTGGCTCTCAACTGCGCGATCGCTCCTTATAGCAAATTTGACCGTAAGCAATATTTTTATCCCGATCTGCCCAAAAATTATCAAGTTTCTCAGTACGATTTGCCCATTGCCGAACATGGTTGGCTGGAGATTGAGCTAACTGACGCAGATGGCAATCCCATCCGCAAAAAGATTGGCATCACTCGCCTGCACATGGAAGAAGATGCTGGAAAATTGGTTCATGCGGGTAGTGAAAGACTCTCTGGTTCTACCTATTCTTTAGTAGACTACAACCGCACCGGCATTCCCTTAGTAGAAATTGTCTCCGAACCGGATATCCGTTCGGGGGTTGAAGCTGCTGAATATGCCCAAGAACTGCGCCGGATTGTCCGCTATCTGGGCGTCAGTGATGGCAATATGCAAGAAGGTTCGCTGCGCTGCGACGTGAATATCTCCGTGCGTCCGGTTGGTCAGAAGGAGTTTGGCACGAAGGTCGAAATCAAAAATATGAACTCCTTCAACGCCATCCAACGGGCGATTGAGTACGAAATCGACCGGCAAATTGAAGCCATCCAATCCGGCGAGCGAATTATTCAAGAAACCAGGCTTTGGGAGGAAGGTAGCCAACGCACAGTGAGTATGCGGAAGAAGGAAGGCTCTAGCGATTACCGCTACTTTCCAGAACCCGACCTAACTCCCATACAAGTCTCCGCTGAGCAATTATCTAAGTGGAAGTTGGAACTGCCGGAACTGCCAGCGCAAAAACGTCATCGTTACGAAAGTGAATTGGGTTTGTCTGCTTACGATGCCCGCGTCCTAACCGACGATAGATCGGTGTCGGAGTATTTTGAAGCGGCGGTTGCTGCCAAGGCAAATCCCAAGCTAGCGGCTAACTGGGTGATGGGTGATATTTCCGCCTATCTCAACACCGCTAAACTGAATATCGCTGAAATTGCCCTTAAACCCCAGATTCTCGCGGAACTCATTTCCTTAATTGAAGACGGGACGATCAGCGGCAAAATCGCTAAAGAGATTCTGCCAGAGTTGCTCTCTAAAGGGGGTTCTGCGAAAGAACTGGTAGAGAGCAAAGGAGTCAAGCAAATCTCTGACAAGGGTGAGCTGGAAAAAATCATCAATGAAGTTATAGCGGCAAATCCCAAAGAGCTGGAACAGTATCGCAGCGGTAAAACTAAGCTGTTGGGTTTCTTTGTGGGGCAGGTGATGAAGCAAACAGGAGGTCAAGCTGACCCGAAACTCACGAACCAAATGATGGCTCAGAAGTTGAACAGTTAGTTAGACAAGCCAAAATATACCGCCTTGCGGAGTCGTCAAAACCTACTCCGCAAGGCTGAAGCCCAGGCAACGGGTGCTGGTAGAAAATGTAGCGGATGTGCAGGCGATCGCTCGCAGAAATACGTATCTGCTACATTTGCCGCACAACCCTTTGCCTGATTTATGTTGACAATTATCTTCGTCTTCACTTCACATAAAAGCGAGGAAACTTCACGAAAAAAACAAAATAAGGGGTGACACCCCTCATCCCCAAGTGATATATTTTGTTTAGTAGATGCACCCTGATGATCGGGAGAGTCGCCCAAGTGGCTCTCCTTTTTTTTATGCCTTTTTTTGTATGGGAATGGGTCACAGCTTCATCGGATCGACCTACAAGCAGACACGCGAAGCGTCGCTCAAGGCGCTGTACCGGACGTTCGACTTCTTCGACAAGACGATCGGCGCGAACAGATAGTCCTGCTCCCATCGCGGGATATCTATCGCCTAACCAACGCTTACAGCCGTGCGGCTAGCAAGCAATCTCGTTATAGAAATCGCCTGATTGAAAGAACGATTGGTTTAGAGATTGCTACACGTCTGCGAGCTTTGTACTCAGCCCCGCCAAGTTTGCCACAGAAGCAATTAATTTGATTGCCTCAACGGGTTTAGGTAGGTGTACCTGGAAACCTGCTTCGAGTGCCTGCGATCGCTCCTCACCCCTGGCATAAGCAGTCAGCGCGATCGCGGGAATGCTCGTTTCTCCTCGCTGAGATTCCAAAGCTCTCACTTTGCGGATCAAGCCATAACCGTCCTCATTAGGCATTCCAATGTCGCTCACCAGTACATCGGGTTTTAAGTGTTCTAGAGCTTGCATCGCTTCCTGAACCGATGCCACAGCCGTCACCTGAGCGTGGTATTGTTCTAGCGCCGCCCTCAAAAAATCGCGGGTATCCGTATCGTCATCCACCACCAACACCTGCAACGTTTCCAGAGAGGGAGGAGACGCGATCGCGACTTTTTTACCTGAGGAGATAGACTCCAAATCGCAAGTCTTGAGCTGATCGGATACTACTGGCAGCTTCACGATAAATGTTGACCCTTTCCCTTCTCCCTCACTTCTTGCCTCAATCGTGCCGCCTTGCAGTTCCACTAAGTTGTGGACAATTGCCAAACCGAGTCCCAATCCACCATAGCGCCTGGTGGTGGTGCTATCTGCTTGACGGAAGCGATCGAAAATATAGGGGAGAAAATCTGGGCTGATGCCCACGCCGGTGTCGCTGATGCTAATTTGAGCGCGATCGCCATCCTTGAAAAGGCGCACCTGCACCTTTCCCCCTGAAGACGTGAACTTGATCGAATTCGAGAGTAGATTCCAAACAACTTGCTGCAAGCGGTTAGGATCGCCAGGAACCAGTTCCACGGCGCGATCGAGTACGCTTTCCAATTGAATCCCTTTATCCTCAGCCGCCGGACGAACCGCATCCAGCGCCGCCTCAATCACGGGGACAAGGTTGACTTGACAGATATTTAACCGTAGCTTCCCGCGAATAATCCGCGAGACATCGAGAATATCCTCGATCAGTTGCGCCTGTAACTTGGCGTTGCGCTCAATCGTTTCCAGGGCACGGGCTGTCGTCTTTTCATCATACTTGCGACTGCGGAGCAGTTGAGTCCAACCCAGCATCGAATTGAGGGGAGTGCGGAGTTCGTGAGACAGGGTTGCAAGGAACTCATCTTTAATTCGGTTCGCCGCCTCGGCTTCCTGTCGTGCCACCTGTTCGCGGATCATCTGAGCGCGGGCTTCCTCTGCGGCTTTGCGCTCGGTGATGTCTTCTAGGGTGCCGACATGACCGATAAGTTCGCCGGTATCGGTCAGCATCGGGGAGGAGCGCAGGTAAACCCAACGCACAATCTCCTCCGGAGTTTGGCAGCGAAACTCGTTAGAGCATTCCTGACCGATGCTCATGCAAGTAGACCAATGTCTATAGACGCGATCGCGGTCTTCTGGATGTACCGACTGCAACCAGCCTTCTTCGTAGAGCGAGGCTAAAGTTCCCGTTCCTACATCAGGCGTCAAGCCACAAATCGCTTGGCAGCGCGGATTTGCGTAGGTACAGCGCCCTTCAATATCGGTCATAAAAATGCCTAGGGGCGAGCAGGCACTTAACGAGCGAAAACGCTCTTCACTTTGCTTAAGTTCTAAGTTAACAGCAGTCAGTTGTGCCGCTTGTCGTTTCACCTCTGCGGTTTTCTTGAATAAGTCAACAAACACCCCCACCTTGGAGGTTAATATTTCCGGCTCCAGCGGTTTCAGCAGGTAATCTACTGCACCCAGAGAATAACCTTTGAAAACCAGAGAATCGCTGCTGCTAAATGCGGTTAGGAAAATAATCGGCGTGTGGCGCGATCGCTGTCGTTGTCGAATCAGCTTTGCCGTCTCAAATCCATCTAGACCGGGCATCTGGACATCAAGCAAAATCACGGCAAAATCCCGCTCAAGCAGACATCGCAAGGCTTGTTCGCCCGATGTAGCTCTGACCAAATTTTGACCGAGGCTGCCCAGGATCGCCTCCAAAGCCAGTAAATTTTCTGGGTGATCGTCCACAAGGAGGACGTTAACTATTTCTTCGGGCTGCATTTTCTGGAAGGTCGGGACTTGTTTGAGCGGCTTTGTCGAGCCTGCCACTGTTTCGCTATTGATACCACTATCCAAAGTTACAAATTTTAGAAACCAGAATCCAGGGTTTTTAGATGAAGATTTGATGTGTCTAGATTCGGCTGTTGAGCTACTAGGGCTTTGGCGTCACATATCTGATTTTTTCACCTCACAGCCGATTGACAAAGGTTGACTAAAAGAGGGGCAATGTCTTGGAGCTGCACAATCCAGTCTACCGTTACAGATGCGATCGCGGCTTCCGGCATGATCCGGCTTTCTGCTGTTGCAGGCTCTTGTACTATAGCCCGTCCGCCGCGTGCTTTAATTTTTGCCAAGCCTTTCGCACCATCCTGGCTTGCTCCGGTTAAAATCACCCCGATAACTCTCTGTGCATAAGCATCAGCCGCCGATTCAAACAGCACATCAATCGACGGTCGGGCATTGCATACAGGAGCCTCAGTGGAGAGTGCTAATGTGGCGATGCCTCCGTACCGACCTTGGCGGTGTCCCCATGCCTGTCGGGGTTCCACCAGTAAGTGATAATCAGCGGGAGCTAGGTATACCCGTCGAGGCAGAATTTCTTCTTTATCTTCCGCTTCCGCCACCGGCAAAGTGCTGTACTGCTGGAGAAAGAAGCTCAGCGTGTTATCAGAGGCTTTGTGACGGTGTTGGACGACAACCACAGCCGCTGGGAAAGTATTTGGTAGACCTGCGAGCATTACGGTTAAAGCTTGTAACCCACCTAATGATGTGCCGACAACAACAATATCAAAAGTCATACTCACCATGAATCAGTAGATGGGCAAAACTCAATAAAACGGGTGGGTAGTGAAGGATTTCCAATTACCTACTACTCTTGACCTAAAAAATGTTCACCTCCTTTTTATTCCATTGATTTGGGAAGTCTTGCATTTATGTGTAATTTGTAATTAGAAAGTTTTAATTAAGCCAATTTTCGGTAAATCTTTTCATGATTTTCTAACTCCTCATAGTGTTTTTCGTATAGAGTGGTTTTCAGGGATTCCTGACGACCTAATCCTAAAATCCCAAATCTACAAAGGCTATCGTACAAAAGATTGTGAACCCGTTCCTGAAGAAATGGATTGAAATAGATTAGGACGTTGCGACATAAGATGACATTAAATTCATTAAAAGAACCATCAATCGCTAGATTATGTTGAGAAAAAATAATGTTTTCTTTGAGTGACGCCCGAAAAATAGCGCTATCATAAGCAGCGGTATAATACTCCGAAAAAGACTTAATCCCGCCTGCTTTGAGATAATGCTGAGTATATTCCTGCATTAAATGGAGGGGAAAAATGCCACTTTTGGCTTTTCTTAATACCATCTCATTCATGTCGGTTGCATAGATGCGGCAACGGTGATAAAGCTCTTCTTCTTGCAACAAAATTGCGATTGAATAAACTTCCTCTCCAGTTGAACAACCTGCACACCAGATCCGAATAAATGGATATGTTCGCAATAAGGGAACAACTTTATTTCTAAATGTTAAATAAAAGGTCGGATCGCGGAACATGGCGGTCACGTTGACGGAGAGACCGAGCAGAAATCGCTCCATCGCGTTTGCATCGTGGAGGACTCTTTCCTGAAGCGCGGATACACTGCTTAAATGCTCCGCACGAATCGCATTCCAGATGCGGCGCTTGAGTGAAGCGGGAGCATAATTTCGGAAATCAAATCCGTAGTAACGATACACGCCCTCCAATAGCAACTGAATTTCAATATCTTCAAGTTCGCTGCTATTTTTGGGCGTGTTCATACAGTAAAAAGTAAAAGGTAGAAAGGTAAAAGAAACAGAGACAAAGAAACAGCAAGAACTTTTGCTGCTTCTTTGCCTTTTTTCTTTTGCCTTATCGATAGAGCCAGACGCGAAGCAGGGAGAGCAATTGCTCGGTATCTACAGGTTTGGTGATGTAGTCGGACGCACCCGCTTCAATACACTTTTCGCGATCGCCTTTCATGGCTTTGGCGGTGAGAGCGATCATCGGTAGTGTTGCGAATGAATCGAGCTGGCGAATAGCTTGCATGGTTTCGTAACCGTCCATTTCCGGCATCATCACGTCCATCAGGACAATATCAATGTCGGGGCGTTCTTGCAACTTCGCAATGCCATCTCTGCCATTTTCGGCATACAACACTTCCATTTGATGAAGTTCCAGCATACTGGTGAGGGCGAAGATGTTCCGCACATCGTCATCAACAATCAAGACTTTCTTGCCAGTCAGAACCGGATCGGTTTGATGCAATTGTTCCAGAATTTGTTGTTTCGGGCGGGGTAAATTTGCCTGCACTCGGTGGAGGAACAAGGCGGTTTCATCCAGAAGACGTTCTGGCGATCGCACGTCTTTGATGATAATCGTCTCGGCAATACGCTTGAGTTCGGTTTCTTGTTGCTTGGTTAATTCCCTGCCGGTATAAACAATGATTGGGAGTGTTGTCAGGCTAGGCTCCTGTTTGATTTGCTCCATCAACTCAAATCCAGTCATATCCGGCAGTCCCAAATCCAGTACCAGGCAATCATAGTGCCCGGTTCTCAGCTCTTCGAGTGCCTCTGTCCCAGTGCCTACCGCCGTCGTCTGCACGTCGCTATTGCCGATTAGTTCGACAATGCTGTGGCGTTGAGTTTCATCATCTTCTACGACCAGCAAGTTCTTCACGGGGCGCTCGACAAATCCCTTAATGTCAGATAGCGCCTGCGCTAACGCTTCGCTGCTGACAGGTTTTTGTAGATAAGCGATCGCTCCTTGTTGCAAGCTGCGCTGCTGGACTTCTTCGACGGAGATGATATGCACGGGGATGTGACGAGTGCCTGGGTCGTGCTTCAAACGGTCTAACACCGTCCAGCCATCCATCACCGGCAACCGAATATCTAGCGTAATCGCATCCGGCTGATATTCTCGCACCATTGCCAGAGCTGTATCGCTTCGCAACGCCACCAGCCCTTTGAAGCCTTGTTGTCGTGCCATATCTAACAAGATCCGGGCAAAATTGATATCGTCCTCCACAATTAGCAACACGCGATCGCCCGCTTGGATATCGTCCCGGTCATCGCTAATGTCAGCCATGTGTGCAGAACGCGGGTAGGGACTCGCGGCGACACTTGCCTCTCCGAGGCTGGAGGAACGAACGCCGTCGTTTCGATTCGCCGGTGGAGTCGCCAGTGGAGTCGCTGGTGGAGTCGCCAGTGGAGTTGCCGATGGAATCGCCGGTCGAACATCAAGGGTCTGAGGGATACTGGGTGCGAGGGTACTGGGGGCGACGGGACTCCGCGCTCCTGGAAGGATACTTCGCACTTCCGGACTCATTCCTGCTGCCCCATCTTGATAAGCTTGCGGCAAATAGAGGGTAAACGTGCTTCCCTGTCCCGGACTGCTCACCAGACGAATTTCTCCGCCCAGCAGTCGGGCAATTTCTCGACTGATTGACAAGCCCAAACCCGTCCCGCCGTATTTGCGGCTGGTTGTTCCATCCGCCTGCTGAAAAGCCTCAAAAATAATTCTCTGCTTATCTGGTGCAATCCCAATCCCTGTGTCGCTGACGGCAAAAGCAATGACGGTCTGGGCGCGATTTAAACTCCCCTGCTCGGAACTCCAGCCGCCTGTGGCTAGCTCGACTCGTAATCGGACTGCACCCTGATCCGTAAATTTAAAGGCATTCGAGAGCAGATTCTTCAGGACTTGTTGTAACCGTTTCGAGTCGGTATACATTCCCTTGGGCAGTCTTTCGTCGGATTCCACAGTAAAGGCGAGTCCTTTGTCGTGCGCCACTTGCTGGAACGTTCGCTCCATCTGGCTCCGCAAATCGGTAAATAACATCTGATCGATGTCAACCGACATCGTTCCCGATTCAATTTTTGCCAGATCCAAGATGTCGTTAATCAGTCCCAACAGATCGGTGCCTGCGGAATGAATGGTGCGGGTGTATTCGACTTGCTTCGGCGTCAGGTTCCCCTCTGGATTATCAGAAAGTAGACGAGCCAAAATCAACAAGCTATTTAGCGGCGTCCGCAATTCGTGGGACATATTCGCCAAGAATTCCGACTTGTACTTCGAGGTGAGTGCCAGTTGCTCGGCTTTTTCCTCCACCGACTGTCTTGCCTGTTCGATTTCTCGATTCTTGCGCTCGACTTCGCGGTTTTGCATCGCGAGTAAGCGCGATCGCTCTTCCAGTTCTTCGTTGGTTTGCTGCAACTGTTCTTGTTGATTCTTGAGCAGTTCCTCGGATGCCTGGAGTGATTTGGCTTGTTGTTCCAGTCGCTTATTCGTTTCTGTGAGTTCTTTCTGCTGGGTTTGGAGTTCTTCTGCCAGGGCGGTAGATTGCTTGAGCAATTCTTCGGTACGCATCGAAGCCGCGATCGTATTCAGAACGATGGCAATGCTTTCGGTGAGTTGATCGAAGAAGGTGAGGTGAATCTCGCTAAATCGTCGGAAAGAAGCCAGTTCAATCACCGCAGTCACTTGTCCTTCAAAGAGGACGGGCAACACAACAACATTCAGCGGAGTCGATTCCCCTAAGCCAGAGCTGATCTTGATATAGTTGTCCGGCACCTCGCTGAGCAGAATCCGTTCTTTTTCCAGGGCGCATTGTCCCACCAAGCCTTCTCCTAAATGGAAGTGGTTGGCGAGATGCTTGCGCTCGCGGTAGGCATAGGTACTCAGGAGTTTCAAGAATGCCTGATGTTGCTCGCCACTTTCCATCAGGTAAAACACACCGTGTTGCGCGGATACCAGAGGAGCGAGTTCCGAGAGAATGAGTTTGGAGACGGTCTCCAAATCTCGCTGTCCCTGAAGCATCCGGGTAAATTTGGCGAGGTTGGTTTTCAACCAGTCTTGCTCGGTATTTTTCTGCGTTGTTTCCCGCAGGTTGGCAATCATCTGGTTGATGTTGTCTTTGAGGATGGCGACTTCGCCTTGTGCAGCGACGGAAATCGACCGGGTGAGGTCGCCTCTGGTTACAGCGATCGCGACTTCTGCGATCGCTCGTACCTGCGTGGTTAAATTCGCCGCCAGTTCGTTCACGTTGTCGGTCAGCGCTCTCCAGGTGCCGGCAGCTCCCGGCACCTTCGCCTGCCCTCCCAGCTTCCCTTCAATTCCGACCTCTCGCGCCACTGTCGTGACTTGATCGGCAAAGGTTGCCAGCGTGTCGATCATCTCGTTGATCGTATCGGCTAAGGTTTCAATTTCTCCCTTCGCCTCCAGCATCAGTTTTCGCTTCAAGTCCCCATTGGCAACTGCCGTTACCACTTTGGCGATGCCTCGCACTTGCGCGGTTAAGTTCCCCGCCATTGAGTTCACGTTGTCGGTCAAATCCTTCCAGGTTCCGGCAACGCCGCGCACCTCCGCTTGACCGCCCAATTTCCCTTCAGTTCCCACCTCTCGCGCCACCCGCGTTACTTCTGAGGCGAAGGAGGAAAGCTGATCCACCATCACGTTGATCGTGTCTTTGAGATCCAAAATCTCGCCTTTGACATCAACCGTAATTTTCTTAGAAAGGTCGCCATTTGCTACCGCCTTCGTCACTTCCGCGATGTTCCGCACCTGCGCCGTTAGATTCCCCGCCATCAAGTTGACGTTATCGGTCAAATCTTTCCAGGTTCCGGCAACCCCTCGGACATACGCTTGTACGCCGAGTTTTCCTTCCGTTCCCACCTCTCGCGCTACCCGCGTTACCTCCGAGGCGAAGGAGTTGAGCTGATCCACCATCGTGTTGATCGTGTTCTTCAGCTCTAAAATTTCCCCTTTAACATCGACGGTAATTTTCTTAGATAAGTCGCCGTTCGCCACCGCCGTCGTCACTTCCGCGATGTTTCGCACCTGCGCGGTCAAGCTTCCCGCCATGAAGTTCACCGAATCGGTGAGATCCTTCCAGGTTCCGGCAACCCCTCGCACCTCCGCTTGTACGCCGAGTTTCCCTTCCGTACCCACCTCTCGCGCTACCCGCGTCACCTCCGAGGCGAAGGAGTTGAGCTGATCCACCATTGTGTTAACGGTGTTTTTCAGCTCTAAAATTTCCCCTTTAACATCGACGGTAATTTTCTTGGATAAGTCGCCATTCGCCACCGCCGTCGTCACGGCGGCAATGTTTCGCACCTGCGCGGTCAAGCTTCCCGCCATGAAGTTCACCGAATCGGTGAGATCCTTCCAGGTTCCGGCAACCCCTCGTACATCTGCTTGCACGCCGAGTTTTCCTTCCGAACCCACCTCTCGCGCTACCCGCGTCACCTCCGAGGCGAAGGATGAAAGCTGATCCACCATGATATTGATCGTGTTTTTCAGCTCTAAAATTTCGCCTTTAACTTGGACGGTAATTTTCTTGGATAAGTCGCCATTTGCGATCGCAGTTGCCACTTCCGCAATGTTTCGCACTTGTTCGGTGAGGTTCCCCGCCATCGAGTTCACCGAGTCGGTGAGATCCTTCCACGTTCCGGCGACGCCTCGCACTTCTGCTTGTACGCCTAATTTCCCTTCCGAACCCACCTCACGCGCCACCCGCGTTACTTCTGAGGCGAAGGACGAAAGCTGATCCACCATCGTGTTGATCGTCTTTTTCAGCTCTAAAATTTCGCCTTTGACATCAACCGTGATTTTCTTAGAAAGGTCGCCGTTCGCTACCGCCGTCGTCACTTCCGCGATGTTCCGCACCTGTGCGGTTAGATTCCCCGCCATCGAGTTCACCGAATCGGTGAGATCCTTCCAGGTTCCGGCAACGCCTCGCACTTCTGCTTGCACGCCCAGTTTCCCTTCCGTTCCCACCTCTCGCGCCACCCGCGTCACTTCTGAGGCAAAAGAATTGAGCTGATCCACCATCGTATTGACGGTGTTTTTTAGCTCTAAAATCTCGCCCTTAACATCGACGGTAATTTTCTTAGAAAGGTCGCCATTGGCAACCGCCGTCGTCACTTCCGCGATGTTCCGCACCTGTGCGGTCAAAGAACCCGCCATGAAGTTCACCGAATCGGTGAGATCCTTCCAAGTTCCGGCAACGCCCCGCACCTCCGCCTGACCACCCAGCTTCCCATCTGCGCCTACCTCTCGCGCCACCCGCGTTACTTCCGAAGCGAAGGAAGAAAGCTGATCCACCATGATATTGACGGTGTTTTTCAGCTCGAAAATTTCCCCTTTGACATCGACAGTAATTTTCTTCGACAAGTCGCCATTTGCTACCGCCGTCGTCACTTCCGCGATGTTCCGCACCTGCGCGGTTAGATTCCCCGCCATCAAGTTCACCGAATCGGTGAGATCCTTCCAGGTTCCGGCAACTCCACCAACTTCTGCTTGTACGCCCAGTTTCCCTTCCGTACCCACCTCTCGCGCCACCCGCGTCACTTCCGAGGCGAAGGAGTTCAACTGATCCACCATCGTGTTGACGGTGTTTTTTAGTTCTAAAATTTCCCCGCGCACATCGACGGTAATTTTCTTCGACAAGTCGCCATTTGCCACCGCCGTCGTCACTTCTGCGATGTTCCTCACCTGGGAGGTTAAACTTCCCGCCATGAAGTTCACCGAATCAGTGAGATCCTTCCAAGTTCCGGCAACTCCCTTCACTTCTGCCTGACCGCCCAACTTCCCATCTGCACCCACCTCACGCGCCACCCGTGTGACTTCCGAGGCAAACGAGTTCAGCTGATCCACCATCACGTTGATGGTGTCCTTCAAATCTAAAATTTCGCCTTTGACATCAACCGTGATTTTCTTGGAAAGGTCGCCATTTGCTACTGCCGTCGTTACTTCTGCAATGTTCCGCACCTGCGCTGTCAAGTTCCCCGCCATCAAGTTCACCGAATCGGTGAGATCCTTCCAGGTTCCGGCAACGCCGCGAACTTCTGCTTGACCGCCCAGTTTACCTTCTGTACCCACTTCGCGGGCAACCCGCGTGACTTCTGAGGCAAACGAGTTCAGCTGATCCACCATGACGTTGACGGTGTTTTTCAGTTCTAAAATCTCGCCTTTGACATCGACGGTGATTTTCTTAGAAAGGTCGCCATTTGCTACCGCAGTCGTCACTTCGGCGATGTTCCGCACCTGCGCGGTCAAATTTCCTGCCATCAAGTTGACGTTATCGGTCAAATCTTTCCAGGTGCCTGCGACGCCCTTCACTTCTGCTTGCACGCCCAGCTTGCCTTCCGTGCCTACTTCACGGGCAACCCGCGTGACTTCTGAGGCAAAGGAGGAAAGCTGATCCACCATCGTGTTGACGACCTGTGCGGTTTGGAGGAATTCCCCTTGCAAGGCTCTACCTTCAATCTCCGGTGCGATTCTCTGAGATAGGTCGCCATTGGCAACTGCCCGGATCACGCGAGCGGTTTCAGCGGTCGGTTGAACTAAATCTGTAATTAGGGTATTGACAGAATCTACACTTGCTGACCAGGAACCCCCTGCCGTTCCAATCGAAGCACGCTGGGCGATTTTTCCTTCTTTCCCAACAACCGTGCTGATCCGTTCTAGCTCAGTCGCCATCCTCTGATTCATCTCAATGATGTCGTTGAGCGTATCGGCAATTTTCCCCGCCATGCCAGTCTGGTCAATCGGCATCCGGACAGAAAAGTCACCTTTTTTAACAGCTACGAGCGTTCTCAGGAGCTGTTTGGCATCGAGATTATCGGTATCGGGGGTTGCCGGTGCAGTGGGCATAGCTTTATCCTTCGAGGATGGTTACTTTTTGTCGCAGCCTGAGTAACTGGTGCAAAATTCTGTCATATCAATGATGATTCTGACGCACTGCGACCCTTTTTGAATACTTTTGGGCGACTCAAACGTGTTAACTTCTCGTTACAAGACGCAGGCTGAGCATTGCTACTTATCATTCAACAGCCGCGTTGTCGCTAACCAGTGGTGCGTAGATGCTTGTTTTCCGAGACTTGTTTGAGTTTATGAGTACAAGGTCGCCGTGTCAGTCATTAATATATCAAGAATCAGTTGGGTTGAGGGGTAGGTGCTAAGGGCAAGGGAGAGAGGATGCGATCGCATCCTCTCTCCCTTACAAGCAGACTAGCCTAGAAACGAAGACAATTTTGTAGGGACATCCACAAGAGGTACCCCTACACAATTTCAATTGTCAGCAATGCTAAACTTTGAGCATTAATTTTGGGCATGAAATCTATTCGTGTTCTACCACAAATATATTGGCATAGAGGTTTGCTAATATCTGCTTTCCCTCTTGCGTCAGCTCTAAGTAGCGTAATCCATCCTGGATGTAAGGATAAACGACATTCCAGTAAAACTTCGGGTAGTTTCTTCGCAAATCTCCGGGAGTTTTGTAACCCAATGTTTTATTCACCCCAGTTTCTTCAAATTCGTAGAACAATCCACTAATTTTTTGCAAGTAGCGCGGATCGCTAAGTTGACCAATTAAATCGGCGGCGCGAATTAAGCCTGGAAAGTTATTAGTATCTTGATGATCTGCATCTGCTGGCACAGGAAAACGAGTTAACTCAATATTCTTCTTGATCGTTTCTGTATCTATCAGTTTGTGACCGCCAAAACGCTCTTCAATAAACAGTTTTCCGCGATCTACATGATAAGGTGTAAGGCTGGCATCGGTTAATCCGGTTGGCAGCGAAATGAGCAAGTTGTCAATACCTGTGGCATACACCCTTTCACTGGGTCGATCTTGCAGGCAAACTCCTTTGACGTAGCCAATATCATGGCACAACAAAGAAATGATACAGTGCAACCAATCTTCGCAATAAACTCCCCCAAAGCGGATATGTTTGCCCCGCAGAATTGCTTGTCCCACTAAGGTGACAAAGATGGTGTGTTCGACGTTGTGATAAAGGGCGTCGCTGTTAGCAATATTTTCCAGAGCCATGTTTCCAGCCCAGACGATGATATCAGGGTAGTCTGGTTTAAGACCGCCGTAAGTGCGGCAATAGGCAGCTCGCAGGCGTTCAACGAAGGTATCGATCATCACCATTGTGGGATTAAACATCTCTAGTCCCCTGATAAAATTGAGAGCGCATTTAGAAAATTCAATTAAAGAAAATCAATTGTTATAAATTGATTAAAATTTTGAAGCGTTTACTGATTGGCCTAAAACTACTCTTCTAGGGCGTTTAATTTTATTCATTTTCTAAATTAAAACACGCTTACTTGCTACTTCTATCAGTAGTTTCACTTACCTTTATGCAGACCGCAACCAGGAAAGCTCAGAAGTTCTGAGTGTTTTTCAGGCTACAGCCAAACTGAAGACGCGAGAGCATTCAGTTTGGCTAACCCCTGTTACACATCAGACCTAATTAATTCAGGAAACCCCAGGAAAGTTCAGGAAATCTCCAGTCTTTCCTCTGTTATCTCCTATAGGAGATTGTTTTTGCTTGCACCTTCCCAGGGTTTCTTAAGGTGGTGTAATACCATTTCAGTAATTGCCTGCAACACAGCCGACGAATTGCTGCGATGGGAGCACCGCTACTCTAGTAACAAGGAGGAGAAAGAGAAAATCGCCAGTATAGTGCCAGTAAAGCCAATAGGATTTCTGAGAAGTGTCAAAAGTTGCCCTTTTTTCTAGCGTTAGCGTTCGTGTAGCGGCGCGGATGTGCGATCGCACATCCCTTTCGCGCATCCGCGCTGCTTCGCGGGGATGCAAGGGATATCTCTACCGTTTAAGCGTCTCGATTAGGACTTTTCAGACATTCTCTAATAGGTGTAAGAAGATTAATAGCAGGAGAGCGTCACGCTTTAGACTCAGCCATCAGGATTCCCTTAGAGCTTAGAAAGAAGGAGTCCCTGGCTCAGGGGAGTTTTGTCCGCTTTATTGCCATCGACGGGCTGTGGCAGCTACATTTTTATAATAGGAAGTCATCCTAGGCTTACTGTTTGGTTGCACTTATAAAAAGTTATCAAATATACGCAAGGTGCAATTTTAAATAGGCCCTTGATTCCATCAGTTTCTATTTTCAGATAAAGACTGATCAAGATTTTCATTGGCAAGAGGTGAGAACGCTATGTAAATTTAATCGATCCATCTCTTAAAATGAACTTTCCTATGTGAATCAGGTTGCAAAATTTATTAAATGTTAAATATAGCAAATTTGCTCGATTTTCAATCTGTTTTTAAGGAACCGCTAAGGACGCACTAGCCTTAATTGAGCTATACACTTTCTTCGCTAGAGCAAAAAAACGATAAAAAAAATTTCTGAACACCTAGAATTGTCATATATCAAATAGCCCTTTCAAGCAAGCATGGAAATTAACGAAGCATTAAGTTTTATAGACAATTTAATTTTTGTTAAAACAGGAAAGCACTTAAACGATCTTGAAAGGGAAGTATTTCTAGGATCTTGGGAAGGAAAAACTTATGAAGAGATTTATCCTTTAAATCCTCAATATGTAGAAAAAGATGTTGGCTATAAATTATGGAAAAAGCTTTCGACCGTTTTGGGGGAAAGAGTTAGCAAAAAAAATTTCAAAGGGGCAATAGAACGCGCTCAGAAGCAGGAGTCGCACTCAGCAGAACTACCACCGAACGGGAACCAGAACCATTCCCAAAAAGAGGTAGAAGTATTTACGAAGAGAATTTTTATCTCGCACCGCGCACAGGAGCCAGATAGGGGACTAGCAACTCAATTTTACGAAACCCTGAATGCTTCTGGATACACAGCCTTTATGGCGAGTGTAGGCGCACCTACAAGGGATGTCCAGAAAGGCGAGGGTCAGAGACATTCCTCAGAAAAAATCGGATGGTCAGCGCCGCCTCTTCTTTCTCAAATTGATACAGAGTTACAGCAATGCGACTACTTTTTGCTGCTAATTTCTCCCCAAACGGCGGTAAGTGAAATGGCGATCGAGGAGTTGCGACGAGCGAAGGAATTGCGCTCTATTCAGAATAAGCCAGCCGTGCTAACAATTCGCGTTAATTGTCCCTCGAATACTCCGCTAAATCACGATTTACGCAGCTATCTTGATGGAAATGAACAATTTGAGTGGAACTCGCCTGCTGACACTCCAAGTATTGTGCAAAAAATTCTGAGTTTACTGGCAAGAAGCGTGGAGTCCGGCGTTGTAGAGGCAGATTTAACTAGGATATCCGTGGGGATACCTGAGGAATCAATCGATTCATCTCTAGAGAAGCCTGAAAGCCTAACTCCTTTAATTTCCCAGGAGGATGAAGGGCCATCCGTCATCCTGCATTCTTCAGATGCACCCCTGCCAGTAGCAGAACCAGAGTTACCCAATGGTCAGGTGCGTCTGGCTTCTGCGTTTTATGTAGAGCGAGTTCCTTATGAAACTCAGTGTTACAAGGAGATTTTGCAACCAGGCGCTTTGATTCGGATCAAGGCACCGAGACAGATGGGGAAAACTTCGCTGATGGCGAGGATTCTTTATCGAGCAAACGAGCAAGGTTATCGGACGGTACCGTTGAGTTTTCAGCACGCGGATACGGCAGTTTTTACAGATTTAAATCAACTTTTGCGGTGGTTTTGTGCCCGAATTTCTCGAAAGCTGCGCCTTCCTCATCAATTAGATGATTATTGGACGGATACTTTTGGTAGTAAAGATAATTGCACGATTTATTTTGAGGATTGTTTGCTGTCAGCATCTGACAGTCCGTTAGTATTAGGGTTAGATGAAGTGGATCGGGTTTTTCAATATCCCAAAATTGCTGACGATTTTTTTGGGTTGTTGCGGGCTTGGTACGAGGAAGCTGGTTATGGGAATGGCGATAGCGATCGCTGGCAACAACTCCGGCTGGTGGTGGTACACTCAACGGAAGTTTATATCCCTCTGAATGTCAATCAATCCCCGTTTAATGTAGGGTTGCCGATTGAGTTACCGGACTTTAGCCCGGAACAGGTGCAAGATTTAACTCAGCGGCATGGACTGAATTTGAATGCAACGCAGGTTGAGCAATTAATGAGGCTAGTTGGTGGACATCCTTATTTAGTCCGATTGGCGCTTTATCATATCGCGCAGCAAACGATTACGCTGGATCAACTGTTAGAAACTGCACCCACAGAGGCGGGACTTTACGATGACCATTTGCGAAGACATTTATGGAATCTACAACAACATCCAGAGTTAGCAGATGCTTTCGCTAAAGTAGTGATGGCGGACACACCCATCGAATTAGAGTCGGTGCCAGCATTTAAATTGCATAGTATGGGGCTGGTACAGTTGCAGGGCAATTATGTCACGCCGCGCTTCGATTTATATCGGCAATATTTTAGCGATCGCTTGTCAATTAAAAACTAAAAATTAATAGGGATTAGTTGAGTTAATAGTTGGGCTATCTCTTAGGCAAATTTTAGATAACTGTTAGCTAAAAGTATAGATCAGTTATTCATTACTCACAAAAAACTCATTTGTCAGAAGCATGGTGTTTTCTACCCAATCAGAACCCCTTATGAGTCAAGAGCCAAACTTAGCCTATAACTACAAAGTGGGTGGACATTTACCGCTTGATGCTCCTACTTATGTAGTGCGACAGGCAGATTTTGACCTTTACGAAGGGTTGAAGGCGGGAGAGTTTTGTTATGTGTTGAATTCTCGACAGATGGGGAAAACTAGCTTGCGGGTGCGAACGATGCACAAGTTGCAAGCGGAAGGATTTGCCTGTGCAGCGATAGACTTGACGAAAATTGGGAGCCAAGATATTACGCCGGATCAGTGGTATGCCGGAGTGATGCGGCGGTTGGTGACGAGTTTCCAGCTTTCAGACAAGATTAACTTACAGAGTTGGTTGCGCGATCGCGCTTTTTTACCTCCGGTACAGCGCTTGAGTGAATTTATCGAACAAGAGCTGCTAACATCAGTCAGTCAGAAAATTGTTATTTTTATCGACGAAATTGATAACGTCCTTAGCTTAAATTTTAAGACTGATGACTTTTTTGCGTTTATTCGCGCTTGCAATGAATACGAACGTCTGACTTTTGCCTTGCTAGGAGTGGCGAGTCCCTCTGATTTGATGCAAGACAAAAACCGGACTCCTTTTAATATTGGTCGGGCGGTTGAATTATATGGTTTTCAATTACACGAAGCGCAGCTTTTAGCGGGGGGGTTAGCTGGGAAAATTAGCAATCCTCAAGAAGTGCTAAAAGCGGTATTAGATTGGACGGGAGGACAGCCGTTTCTTACCCAAAAACTTTGTAAATTAGTCCTTCAACAAGCAGAGAAAAACTTATTACCCATTAGCCAAATCCCAGATTGGGTTGAGAGATTAGTGCGCTCGCGGATCATCGAGAGTTGGGAAGCAATGGATGAACCACCGCATCTAAAGACGATACGCGATCGCATTCTCCGAATTGGACAGCGCAGCCGTACGCTACTGGATCTCTATCAGTTAATTTTGCAACAAGATGAATTAGCATTTGACGAAAGTCCCGAACAAATCGACATACTACTATCAGGAGTAATTGTCAAGCGGCAAGGGAAGTTAAAGGTATGTAACCGCATTTATGCCTCTGTATTTAACGAGAGGTGGGTAAACAAGGCGTTAGCGGATATGCACGCCGACTTCATGCAAGTTGTTGCTACCCAAGAACAAAAACTTCTATCGATGCTTAGCGTGATGGAAGGCAAAACATTTGATGATATTCTTTCAGAAATATTAGGTTCTATTACTTTAAAAATGGGCGAACTACTGAGTGTAGATCGCACAACAGTTTTCTTTATAGATGAAGAAAAAAGTGAACTTTGGTCAATTATTGCTAGGCATGAAGACGGAAATCATCCCGAACTTCAGATTTTGTCAAATAAAGAAACTAAAGGACGATTAACTTATTTCAAAAAATTTGTCAGCACTCCCTTTAGTTTTTGCGACGATCCCGCTGAGTTGGAAGCGGAGGAATCAGATACAAATAAGGGATATCGCACCTACAACGAGTTGATTTTACCAATATTAAATGAGCAGGGAGATTTAGTTGCTGTTGTTCAATTACTGAATAAGTTAAAGCAGCCGAATAATCCACAAGCTCGCTATTCAGAAAGAATTGATAAATACGGTTTCACAGAAGCCGATCAAAAACAGTTTGCTGACTATGCTCCGGCAATTCGACGAATTCTAGAAAGATGTCAGTATTGTTACAAATTAACCCAAAGACTACAAGCCTCAGAAGCACTGACAGAAGCAACGCGATCGCTCTCTCAAAGCAGCCTTGACTCTGAAGAAGTCTTGGGTCGTGTCATGGATGCGGCAAAAAAACTGATGAATGCCGATCGCAGCACGCTTTGGCTAATCGATCGAGAGGCAGATGAACTATGGACAAAGATTCCTTTTGAGGACGGTTCTGTTCGAGACTTGCGAGTCAAAGTAGGGCAAGGTTTCGCTGGCAAAGTTGCTGCATCTGGAGAAACTTTAAATATTCCCTTCGATCTGTACGATCACCCTGATTCGGAGACAGCTAAGAAAACAGATCAAAAGACGGGTTATCGAACTTGTAGTTTACTCTGTATGCCCGTTTTCAGCCCTGATGGTGAATTATTGGGTGTTACCCAATTAGTGAATAAAAAGAAACCGGGTGTTTTTCCAGAATATAACCCAGATCATTGGCCCGAAGCCCCCGAATGCTTCAAAGCTAGTTTTGATGGGAATAGTGAAAAATATATGCAGATTTTTAACTCTCAAGCGGGGGTTGCTCTGCAAAATGCCCAGAAATTTGCCAGCGTCAAACAAGAGGCAGAATCTCAACAAAAAAATGTGGTCAGTCAAACTCTGGCGATGCTCAATAGTGTCATGGATAACCAGGGTTTTGATGATATTTTAGATAGCACCTTGCGTTCGATTACTCTAAAAATGGGCAAATCTTTGAGTGCCGACCGCACGAGTATCTTTTTATTAGATGAAGACAAACATGAATTTTGGTCAATTATCGCCGAAGCCGATGGAGATGGTTCTTTAGAAATTCGGATACCTGCTAATAAAGGAATTGTGGGCGAAGTGGCAGCCCGCAAAGAAGTTATCAATATTCCCTTCGATTTCTATGACGATCCTCGCTCTGATGCAGCAAAAGAGCAAGACAAAAAAAACGGCTATCGCACTTATACAATGTTGGCGTTGCCACTCTTAAATGAGCAGGGAAATTTAGTCGCAGTTATTCAGTTACTCAACAAATTAAAGCGATTTGGCGACCGGACTACATCCTTAGCAGAAAGAATCGATCGACAGGGCTTTACAAAAGCAGATGAAGAAAGATTTGCGGAAAATGCCCCAATGGTTCAAATGATTTTAGAAAGCTTCCGCTCTTATCATAAAACGGCTAGAGGGCAACGAGTGGCAGCCGCATTAATGGCAGCAGCTCGTTCAGTGAATCAAAGCAGTTTGGATCTTCAAGAAATTCTCAAGCGGGTGATGGAAGCAGCCAAGAAACTGATGAACGCCGACCGCAGTACTTTATGGATTTTAGATCAAAAGCCTGGTGAATTGTGGACGCAGATTCCCTTTGATGATGGTTCGGTAAAAGAATTGCGGGTGAAAGTAGGACAAGGTTATGCTGGCAAAGTTGCCGAATCAGGAGAGCCTTTGAATATTCCTTTTGATTTATATTCTCGCCCAGATTCGGAGACAGCTAAAAAAACCGATCTTCAAACAGGTTATCGCACTTGTAGCTTACTCTGTATGCCAGTTTTTAGTCCCGATGGTGATTTGATTGGCGTGACTCAATTAGTGAATAAAAGAAAGCAAGGAGACTTTCCAGAATATGACAGTCCCGATCAATTGGCATTTCTACAAGAGGAAGCTCCGGAATATTTTAGGGCTAGTTTTGATGACAGCGATCAAAAATATATGCAAATTTTTAATAATCAAGCTGGAGTCATCCTCCAAAATGCCGAACTTTTGGCAGCAGTTAAAAAACAAGAGCGATCGCTTCGAGACAACCTGAGTGAATTGTAAATTTAAGCGTTGGTTCAGTACTTTGGGAATAACCCCATCCTGCCTTACTAAAAAACAGTGTTGAAGTTTTAAATTATCTAAAATTATCTAAATGCCTGCCCCGTCGAGGAACTCCGTAATCAGCCGATTAGAAGCATTTGAAATGATCGCCTTCTGAAGGCTAGCGTGCATGGCAACGGGTACCTTTCTTTGAATTTTTAACGATTCAATTTCCTCCTCTAAAAATTGAATCCGGTCAAACAAAGCCCGTATCACTTCTGCTTCTGGATCTTGCAGGCTTTCATTGTTAACGGAAGCATCCAAATTATCTTTGCGGCGGACAATTCGACCCGGAATGCCAACGACCGTGCAATGTGACGGAATATCCCGTAAAACAACGGAACCGGCACCAATGCAGACACTATTCCCAATTTGGATATTGCCTAACACCTTCGCCCCCGCTCCCACTACGACATTTTCTCCTAATGTTGGGTGGCGTTTGCCTATTTCTTTGCCAGTACCGCCGAGCGTCACGCCTTGGTAAATCAGAGCGTTGTCTCCCACGATTGCAGTTTCTCCAATCACAACGCCAATGCCGTGATCGATGAAAACGCCTTTGCCGATTTTGGCTCCTGGATGAATTTCAACTCCCGTGAAGAAACGAGCCAAGTGGGAAATCAAGCGAGGAATGAAGGGAAACCCAAGGCAATAAAACCAGTGCGCCACCCGATGAAAGAAAAGTGCTTGTAAGCCTGGATAGCAGAACAGCACCTCCAGCCAATTGCGTGCCGCTGGGTCGCGCTGAAAAATTATTTGGAAATCAGCGATCGCAGTCTTCAGCAAGGGCCGCTTCTCCCTTCAAGTGTTAGATGGACAGCAGGCACAATTAAATTACCTGTAATTCGGTAGGGATACCGTAATTTCTTCATAAGTTAGGAGTATGCCATAGCCTATCTGCAAAAACAATCCCTAAAAGTGCATAATTCCTATCGGCAAACCGTAGTATACTGGGAAACGTTCTTGGCTGTCGATAATCCCACGCGATGGAGCTGTCCTGGAAGGTGAGGTACGCTTTGTTGGTCTTAGAACTAGCCAGCCACCAGAAGCTGGGAGACTTCCTGCAAATAGACCACATTGCTGTCGGTCAACAAATACTAGACTGCTATTTAGGCAGGTGTTGATGACGTTGTGGCGCTGCGGCTTAGTCCTCAGTCAACAAGGCGCTTTCATCTGGGTATTTGTTGGCGGAGGAACCCCAGCGAATTACGGTGTGAGAGGTGCTTGGAACCCTTGAGTCCAGCTGCTTCGCAAACCCTTGAAGATTTTATGATTCAGGAAATTTGACAGGAAGCGACAAGAACAGCGATTCGCTACGGGCGATCGCTTCACGCCGTCTTGCAGTGCGAGACGTTACAGGATCTGCTCTCGAAATGGGATGAGAGTCAACAGTTGAGTCCATGTTTTACATCTAACTTTGGCGGAGTAGTAAAGATGCGAATTGCTCATAATGTCACGGAATTAGTTGGTCATACGCCTCTGGTTGAGCTGAATCGGATTCCGCAATCTGAAGGCTGTGTAGCGCGAATTGTTGCGAAGTTGGAGGGGATGAACCCGACCGCTTCAGTAAAAGACCGCATTGGCGTCAGCATGATTCAAGCTGCTGAAGAAGCGGGTCTAATTCAGCCGAGAAAAACGATTATCATTGAACCGACTTCTGGCAACACTGGCATTGCACTGGCGATGGTAGCGGCGGCGAAAGGCTACGCCTTGATTTTGACGATGCCAGAGACAATGAGCCAAGAACGGCAGGCGATGCTCAAAGCCTATGGTGCCCAACTGGAACTGACTCCTGGCGCTGAAGGCATGAAGGGAGCGATCGCCCGTGCCGAACAAATTGCGGCGACAACTCCGAACGCTTTTGTACCGCAACAGTTTCGCAACCCAGCTAATCCCAAAATCCATCGGGAAACAACAGCCGAGGAAATTTGGGCTGATACTGACGGTGAAGTAGATTTCTTGGTTGCGGGAATTGGGACGGGTGGCACGCTGACTGGAGTCGCTGAGGTCATCAAGGCACGAAAACCGAGTTTTAAAGCGATCGCTGTAGAACCCGTCAGCAGTCCAGTCCTCTCTGGCGGTCAGGCGGGAGCGCATAAAATTCAAGGGATTGGTGCTGGATTCATCCCAGATGTTCTCCGAACTGAGCTGATCGATGAAGTGATTGCTGTTACGGATGAGGAGTCGATTTATTACGGTCGCCGCTTGGGTCGAGAAGAAGGATTGTTGTCGGGTATCTCTGCCGGAGCAGCTTTAGGTGCTGCAATTCGGATTGCTAAACGTGAAGAGAATGCAGGTCGTTTGATTGTTATGGTGCAACCCAGTTTTGGCGAACGTTATCTAAGTACACCGTTATTTCGAGAACTGGAACCTCAGGAAGCTCAGGCTGCTCCAATTCTGGTTTAAACCCACGGCTGGAGTGGTTGTATCGCTGCATTAGTGCCAATACTTTGAGGCAAGACGCGATCGCATTTATTTTGTTTGCGATCGCGCAGTAAACACATTCCTGGCACCTCTGGTAGGTGAAATCACTCTAGGCAGGGCACCTACCAGAGGTGCCCCAACATTCTCTGCAAACGGAGAGAGCGATCGCCAGGTTAGTTTTATTGTTGCTTTTAACCTATTCTTAACCTAAACTAATTTCTAAACCCCAGTAAACCCAGCGAATTACTGTAGTTACCGTGAGATAGAGAAAATATCGCCTAGCCAGTCATAAATAACTGGGCTACTCTAGCCCAGTTTTTAATCAGTACATTGGGGGACTGAGGGATAAGTGTTCTAGTTATTCTGGGAGTTCCACCAATGAGTTCGATGTTTTTCAGTCCAAGCGATTGGCAGAGCGTAACTTTTAGGCTTACCACTGCACTACTGGTTGGTGGCGCGATTGGCATGAACCGCCAACAGCCTGGTAGACCTGCTGGCTTGAGAACTTTCATGATAGTTAGCTTAGGTGCTGCCGCATTTGTAATGATTCCCTTGCAGGTGGATGGTGACAATACCTTTTCTTCTTCCAATGCTCTGAGTCGTACCATCCAAGGCGTTGCTACGGGAGTCGGGTTTCTGGGTGCAGGAATGATTCTGCAACAATCTCATCAAAAACTTAGAAAAGCCGAAGTCAAGGGGCTAACTTCCGCCGCAGCTATTTGGTTGGCGGCTGGATTGGGAGCAGCCGCAGGCTGTGGATTATGGCGAATGAGTCTGATTGGAACGCTATTTGCATTGGTGGTTCTTAGTGGAGTGAAGAAACTCAAGAAGTCTCCCTTGATTCGTCTTCACGATGACAATCGGACAAAAATACCGGAAAAAGACGCTGCATCGAATCAAGATGCAGCGAAGTAATAACTTCATTGGTAGGACTGGTAGGACTTTTAAGAGCGATCGCTGCGATATTTCTTAAGGCTTGGTTGGTGAAACAGACACTACCCATAGAAAACAGCTATGGAATTCTTGCATCTGATTGTGAGAGTTTGCTGACTGATGAGCTTAGTTACCCATCGCGTAACTTTAATTAGAACAAAGTTTAGTAACCTAACCACAAGGTTTTCAGGTTACAAAAATCCAATAGTTTTATTAGGACAGCGATCGCCATCCGATGAAAGCCTATCAAAACTTCTTTTCAGAGTCAAAATTAATGATTTCCCTAGGTGCTTACATAGTAAGCATTTCCATCTGTGCGTGGCGACTGGTAACAGACTCGCTACTTTTAGGCCAGATAAAACGTCAGAATTCACTGATGAATCCTCAGTTTCTCCTAGCCTATCAAGAACAAGACCCTACAACTTCGACAGATGCTTTGTAACAAAATTTGAATCACTTGTCTCGACCGTTGGATCTGTTGCTACTAAATTTTCATGCACTGATAGAAGTCAACCGATGCTCAGCGGATTCTCGGTCTGTACCCCTGTAAATGGTTATGAGTATTAGCTGTATCACTTGTTCAATCAAACAAGTTCAGGGATAGATTGGACACTAGCTCCTGAGAGATTAGTCGTTTATTTAAACAATTCTACGCCAATTCGGTCGGAATACCGTAATATATATCCAAAGACTGATATTCAGTAAAGATTTTCTGTATAAATATATCTATAAGTCTTAAAGTACAGTAACCCTACCGAAAAGCCGGAGTTAACACCAAGTTACAACTAAATAAAGCATAACTATCTGGATTCAGAACCATCGTTCATGGCAATCAAAAATGCATCATGAACAATCGAGCTTATTTAATAAAAGCTGCAAACCGCTACAAGTAACAACTTAGCTGGAGAATGACTGATGTTGTTATCGTGCGCCTTCGCATCTTCCACCCGCTCCAGGCTCACAATCCAGTCAACAGATGGAAATTGAGTTTACCTTCTCTTTAACTGGGTTGATGAGGGTGTGATTCTCCATCGGGTACTAATTTTCGTTTCCTTGAGACATTTATAAGGATACCTATGAACCATCTCACCGCTCCGCTAGTTACAACTCTTCAGCCTCGTTTTGACGTTCGTGACAGTTCGTGACAGATGGAGGTTATCTATTTATTCTTTACAGATCATCTCAATCCTATCGATCTCTTTGAATCTGAGTAAATTTAATTAAAATTCTCTTTCGTAATCATGTTAAAATATCGGTTTTTATTAACATCTCTGATAGTTCTCACCTTCGGGATAACCTCTTGTAGTAGAGAAGAGGAAAAAAAGGCTCAGGTGAGTATTGATGGTGGAGCAGTAGGCTTTCCTATCCATCAATCGGTGGCTGAAGAATTTCAAAAGGTTAAACCTGATGCTCAGGTTAGTGTGGCTTCAAGCGGTACTGGCGGCGGCATGAGCAAGTTTTGTGCTGGAGAAATTGATATCGTTGGTGCTTCACGTTCCATTAGGGATGAAGAAATCAAAAGATGTAAAAAGAAGGGCATTGATTTTGTAGAACTGCCTGTTGCTTTAGACGGAATTGCCGTGATTGTCAATCGTCAAAATAACTTTGCTAAATGCTTGACTATCGAGGAACTTAACAAAATTTGGAATTCCAAATCAGACCGCAAAATAACCAACTGGAATCAAATTAATTCAAAGTTCCCCGACCAGCGGCTCAAGCTTTATGCTCCTGCTTCTGATACTGGAACGTTTGATTATTTCACACAAGCTGTCACTGGCAAAGCAAAAAATAGCCGCACAGACTACACTCCTAGTCACAATCAAAACGTTCTTGTCCAAGGAATTGCGGGCGACACAAATGCTATAGGTTACGTGGGGATATCTTACTATATGGAAAACCAAGACAAGCTGAACTTGGTTGGTGTGGAAAGTCCAAAAGGAGAGTGTAAAAAACCAGTTCCGCTAGACAATGTTGTTAGAAACATTTATCTACCTTTATCGCGTCCCCTCTTTATCTATGTCAGCAAGACTGCCCTAGATAACAAACCTTCGGTAAGAGAGTTTGCTGAGTTCTATCTAGAGAATTCGTGGAAATGGGTCGATCAAGTTGGTTATGTAGCGCTACCCGACGAGGCTTACCACAAGGTAAAACAAAAACTTGCCTCTGGGCAAACGGGTTCTAAATTTAAAGATGCAAAACCTGGCGAACCGATCGCAAATCTTCTTTAAGAGGAACATAAAATCTACAACAAAGCTTGAAGAAGATTACTCAATTAATAACAGCATTTTTAGCTGAACTTTATTTATGCAAAATACAAACTTTAGCAATCAATTTAATGGCGCATCCAGGCGATCGCTTGAAAAACAAGCGTCTGACGATATCCAGGAAAAAATTATTGAGGCGATCTTATTTTGTTGCGCCTTGATTTCTGTCCTTACTACGTTTGGAATTGTTTTTATCATCTTCCGGGTAACGTTTGATTTTTTCCAAGAGGTTTCGTTTGCTCAGTTCTTTCTCGATACTAAGTGGACACCTTTATTTGCAGAGAAACATTTTGGAATTTGGCCTTTGATCAATGGCACTCTAATGACTACGGCTATTGCCATGCTCGTTGCCATTCCTCTGGGTTTATGTTCAGCTATCTATTTAGCCGAATATGCTTCACCCAAGGTAGCAAGAATTTTACGCCCGGCGGTAGAACTGTTAGGGGGAGTACCTACTGTTGTCTATGGCTACTTTGCACTTTTATTTGTTACACCTGTTCTACGCTTATTCCTTCCCCTAGAAATTTTTAACGCCTTAAGCGCTGGGCTAATGATGGGAATAATGATTAGCCCTACAGTGGGTTCCATCAGCTTAGATGCCATACAATCTGTGCCTCGCTCTTTGCGCGAAGGAGCTTACGCAATCGGCGTAACTAAACTGGAAACTATTATCAAAGTTGTCCTTCCTGCCGCTCTTTCTGGAATTGCTGCCTCGATTATTCTGGGCATTTCTAGAGCCGTTGGTGAAACGATGACGGTTCTAATTGCTGCTGGGCAAGAGCCACGAATAAGCCTTAATCCCTTCCAATCAGTGGAAACAATGACAGCTTATATGGCTCAGATTTCAGGGGGAGATAGCCCTCGTGGCAGTGTTAATTACAACACTTTATATGCTGTGGGAGCCGTTTTGTTTTTAATAACGCTTGGGTTGAATGTTGTCAGCCATTGGATTTCTAATCGCTTCAGAGAGAAATACGATTAATAAACATGAGTAGTTCTATTTCCCGAAACAAATCCCAGGAACCACAAGGAGAATTTTCTGCGAATGTAGAGCAGAGAGAAAGCACAGGCAAAATATTTGAAATTATCTTTTTGCTTGGTCTATCTATTGGTTTAGTGGTTCTTGCCGTCCTAGTTTTTGATGTCTTTAAGGATGGGTTAGGGCGGCTGTTGAGTCCTGGCTTTCTGACCGAAACTCCTTCCCGGTTCCCCGATAGAGGTGGCATACGCCCTGCTATTTTTGGCAGTATGCTTCTAGGTGGATTAGTCATGTTAATTTCCGTCCCTATCGGTGTAGGAGCGGCTTTGTATCTGGAAGAATATGCACCGAAAGCTTGGTGGACGGATATTATCGAGATTAACGTTAGTAATCTCGCTGGAGTCCCTTCAATTGTTTACGGTCTACTGGGATTAGGGGTTTTCAATTATCTTTTGAATTTCGGGCCAGCTTTACTTTCAGGGGCACTAACGTTATCGTTGCTGTCTTTACCAGTAATTATTGTGACAGCCAGAGAAGCAATTCGAGCTGTTCCCGATTCTTTACGGCAAGCTTCTTATGGCTTAGGTACAACCAAATGGCAAACGGTGTGGAGTCACGTCTTACCTTATGCGATTCCAGGCATCTTAACAGGGGTGATTATTTCCATCTCCCGTGCGATTGGCGATGCGGCTTCTTTAATTGTTGTCGGAGCTGTGAGTTTTCTCACATTTAATCCTGGGTTGTTTCAGCGCTTTATGGCTCTGCCCATTCAAATTTATACCTATATCACTCGCCCTGAGCCTGGTTTTGCTAATGCAGCAGCAGCGTCAATCATTGTTTTACTGTTATTGATTTTGGTCTTAAATGGTACTGCAATATACCTTCGACAACGCTTCTCTACCTTTAAATAGGGTTTCAATTAAAGTTATGAGTTTTTAGCTTTAATTTAAAAAATGGCTCATATGCCTCGTAATTATTTCGTGGCGTAAACTCAAAACTCAACGTTCAAAGCTTGAATGTAATAAATACTGGAAACTACACAATATGCGCTCACCAAAAAAAATTCAAAGCACGCAAACTAGCCCAGTTCTTAACGCCCAAGGTGTTAAAGTTTACTACGGTGATTTTCTGGCGCTTCAGGAAGTCGATATGGAAATTCCTGAAAGAAAAATCGTCGCCTTTATTGGCCCTTCAGGATGTGGAAAAAGCACCTTCTTGCGATGCTTCAACCGGATGAACGATCTAATACCTGGAGCAAGGGTAGAAGGCCAGATTAATTACCAGGGTAAAAACATTTATGATGGCAAGATTAATCCGGTAAAAATCCGCCGTCAAGTGGGAATGGTATTCCAGAGACCGAACCCTTTTCCAAAGTCAATTTACGAAAATATAGCCTTTGGCCCTCGTGCCAATGGTTATAAGGGAAATATGGATGAACTGGTAGAGCAATCGCTGCGACGAGCTGCGCTTTGGGATGAGGTGAAAGACAAGTTAAAAGAAAAGGGTACAGCTTTATCTGGAGGACAGCAGCAGCGGCTGTGCATTGCACGAGCGATCGCCATGAAGCCAGATGTTTTATTGATGGATGAACCCTGTTCTGCTCTCGACCCAATTTCAACTCAGCAGGTTGAAGAACTTTGTCGCGAACTTAAAGAACACTACACCATGATTATGGTGACTCACAATATGCAGCAAGCCTCGCGAATCTCAGATTTAACTGGCTTTTTCAATACAGAAACAGATGCGAGTGGCAAGCGGAGAGGAAAATTAGTCGAGTTCAGTCCTACCGAAGAAATTTTTGATTCTCCTCGTACTCAAGAAGCTAAGGCTTACATCAGCGGTAAGTTTGGTTGAGTCATGACAGTAAAAATGCCCGTTATTGCAGCAAGTCTTAGTGAGGATTTTGATGAGCAAGTGGCAATATACTCCCAAGCAAGGGATGCAGGCGCTCGCGCAAGTTCAGCATTATCTTGTTAATGCTTTGCAAGCTATTGGACAATGGTGCCAACAACCGATAAGAAGTTGGTGGAAGGGACGTTCTCTATGGCGCTTTGTATCCGTGTTTTTGGTAGGAGTTGGCTTGAGCATGGCGATCGCTGCTTGTGGCAGCAACGCTAACTCAGCTTCTAAGGGTGGAGACGTAAAATTATCCCTTGTCTCCTATTCGGTTACTCAAGCAGCTTACGAGAAGATCGTACCGAAATTTGTAGAAAAGTGGCAAAAAGAACATAATCAAAACGTCACTATCGAGCAGAGTTATGGCGGATCTGGTTCCCAAGCTCGTGCTGTCATTGATGGCTCGCAAGAAGCAGATATCGTCCATCTCTCACTTGCCCTTGACACCCATAAAATTGAGGAAGCCGGTTTAATTGAACCCGGTTGGGAAAGAAAATCTCCCAGAGGTGGCATTGTTACCCGTTCCGTCGTCGCTATTGTTACCCGCCCTGGCAACCCGAGAGGCATCAACACTTGGGAAGACTTGACAAAAGATGGTCTGAGTATCATTACCGCTAACCCCAAAACATCTGGTATTGCTATTTGGAATTTCCTGGCTTTGTGGGGTTCTGTGACTCAAAAAGGGGGCGATGAAGCTCAAGCCCGGGAGTTTGCAACCAAAGTCTATAAAAACGTCCCCGTGCTAACCAACAATGCGCGTCAGGCGAGCGATATATTTTTTAAGCAAGGTAAGGGAGATGTCTTACTCAACTACGAAGACGAGGTAATTTTGGCTCAGCAGAATGGTGAGAAACTACCTTCTGTGGTACCCGACGTTAACATTTCGATCGACAACCCTGTCGCTCTTGTAGACAGAAACGTAGATAAACACGGCACCAGACAAATTGCACAAGCATTTGTCGATTTTCTTTACACAACTGAAGCCCAACAAGAATTTGCGAAGTTAGGATATCGTCCCGTTAATCCTAACGTGGTAGCAGAAGTAGCTCAGAATTATCCCCAACTCAAAACCCTCTTCACCGTTCAAGATTTGGGGGGTTGGGATGATGTCCAGAAGAAATTCTTTGCTGAGGGGGCAATTTTTGACCAAATTCAGGTTGCTGGCAAGATATGAGCCTGCTGATTACACAAGGGCGAGTCCAGCGCGTGCATCCCACTTTTGTAAAACGCCTGACGAGTAAACTCTAGGCGATACAAACGAAGGCTGCCTAGGCAGCCTTCTCCCGATTGCAGGTTCGCGTGGTTAGGCGCACATCCGGGCGCTCCTACAGATGATAAATTTTCAAAAATGGGATGTACGGATGTCAGGACGCGATCGCTACTTTTTCCCCTCGTCATCCCACTTAGCTGAGTTTGTCTACCCAGCCTGGAAAAGATGGCTTGAGAAAGATTCTGACCATCAACCATTTAATCTCGACACATCAACTGTAGATTAATTGCCTAAATTTTACAGCTCTTGGGAATTGGACAAGAGCGCCTGTACATGGCAATCTTTCCTCTGCTCCTTAGTGCCTTGTAATCAATGCGTAGCTAGGCTCTCGTGAGTTATTTTCCGAGTGGAGTTTCCCATCGAACCAGCCAGCCTCATCCCTCAGGTAGAAGTGTTCTTAGTTTTATGGTATTAAATGTACAGTAACTTGAGCGATTAACCGTAGATTCAAGGTATTCATCTAAACCTAATTCGGTTTGTTTATCAAGGGAACCAGTACTTAAGGAAAATGGGGAAAGAGTCGCTATGAGTATTTTGATTCAAGACGTATCTAAACGATTTGGCTCCTTCCAGGCGGTTTCAGAGGTGAATTTAGATATTAAAAGTGGCTCTTTAGTGGCGCTTTTGGGACCTTCTGGATCGGGGAAATCCACTTTATTGCGGCTGATTGCTGGCTTAGAGGCTCCAGACAGCGGCAGAATCAGAATTGCCGATCGGGATGTGACTCAGCAAAGCGTGCGATCGCGCGGCATCGGCTTTGTGTTTCAGCACTATGCGCTGTTTAAGCACATGACCGTCCGCCAGAATATTGCCTTTAGTCTAGAGTTACGCAAAGCGCCCAAAGTCAGGATTCGACACCGGGTAGAGGAACTTTTAGACTTGGTGCAGCTTAATGGGTTTGGCGATCGCTACCCATCTCAGCTTTCTGGGGGACAGCGGCAACGGGTGGCTTTGGCGAGAACCTTGGCTGTCGATCCCGAAGTCTTGCTGTTGGATGAGCCATTTGGAGCTTTGGATGCCAAAGTACGTAAAGAACTGCGAGCTTCGTTGCGACACTTACACGAACGGGTGAATGTCACCACCGTTTTTGTCACCCACGACCAAGAAGAAGCAATGGAACTTGCCGATCAAATTGTGGTGTTTAACAAAGGTCGGGTAGAACAGGTCGGGACTGCCGCAGAGATTTATGACCATCCAGCAACCCCGTTTGTGATGAGTTTCGTTGGCCCGGTGAATGTTCTACCAAGTTCTGCTGGTATTTTTCGCTTATCAAAGTTGGACTCGCCAACTTCTCATGTGTTTTTGCGTCCCCACGATGTCGCGATCGAGACTACGCCTGAGGAAAATGCTGCCCCAGCTAAGGTCAACCGCATTGTGCATCTAGGTTGGGAAGTTCAAGTTGAGTTGAGGTTTAAGGATGGTCAGGAAGTGACAGCCTATCTGACGCGCGATCGCCTGAACCAGTTGCAGCTGCAACCCCAGCAGCTAGTTTATGTCAAACCTAAACACGCCAAAACGTTCCCTGCATACTCATTAAATTGAGGCATAGGACAGCAACAACGTTACTACTTGGTGGTGCCCTTACTCAGAACACAACTCATGGGGTTGAGAGGAGCTGTGAAGACGAAATCAATCACTCCAGCTCCCAGCAGTGTAACGGCAAGGCTGAAAGCTATCACCCAACGGTCTGTCGGTTCGGAGGTATCCTCATCGATGGCATCGCGGATGGCAAAGTAATCCCCAAGAGCAATTAACACCGTCACCAGACCAACCAGGAGAACCGTAAACCTAATTTCCAGCCATTATTGGGACGGTGTGCCTCCCTTGGTGTGGAAGTTGCGAAGGCGCACGATGACGCCGAAATCCATCAGAGCGATCGCAGTCTGCTTCCACACCTAAGAAGTATTCTTAGAATCCCCCGCTTTATCGGCGTGGGGAGAATGTCAATCGGATTAAATTTCGTAGTGCCAGAATGGCTGTTGCTCTTGCAGAACAATGAAGCGATGAGGCAGGCGCTGAATAATTCCCCGCTTCTCAAATTCATTGAGCAGTCGCGTCACCGTGACTCTGGTAGAACCGATGAGTTCGGCAATTTCCTGGTGTGTCAAGCGCAAATCGATCTGTTTTCCTTGCTCGATTTCACGCCCAAACCTTTTCGCCAGCCAAGTTAACAGTCGCAGGAGGGAAGCGTCCACCGATTTGCAATGCAGAATCTCTATGAATTCTTGAAATTGCTGAATATGCAGAATCATAGACTCGGTGGCTTCGTGACACTTGCTAACCGGCAGAACTTTTACCTCTACCAGCGTTAGGCATTCAATTTGATAAGGGTTAGCCTTGGATAGCACTCTGCCAACAATATCTCCTGGTCCCCATAAACCGAGCGTGATGGTTGTGCCGTCTTCGAGCCAGGTTACGGTGCGAACTACCCCAGTCTCAATTTGCCAGAGATAATTCTGCTCTAAGGGTAATAGAGAGCGCCGAGAAAATGTACGTCGCTTCAGGTGAGCAGAGCTAGGTAATAAAAACGGGGAAGCAGTCATGGATAGTCATCCAATTTTAAAACAGCTACGAAAATCCAGAGCGATCGCAATTACGGTTGCCGAACGCTGGTTGCGGGGATGCGTTGAAGAGGTTTCACCCAAATATACTATATTCCGCTAGGAAAACTGTGGATTAAAAAAAATAAAATTGTCGCATTCCCGAAGTTGTGCGGCAATTGATAGCACGGTATGCGAACAAGAATTGCTTGACTCGCTGGAATTGCCCGATTATTTGGGTGCAATTGTATTGATTGACTCTGTGCAGTCAAAAGCTGTGCAGTCAAAAGATGATGACGCGATCGCTCTAATGTACGATGCGGCTACAGGGGGCGGTTACGAGATAATCGGCTCATAGTAGAAAGCAAGGCTGTTGAAGGGAAGCGTTTAGATGTCCGAGCCATTACTCATCGTCGATGTGCAATCTGGTTTTATCAACGACTTCACGCATCATATCCCGGAGCGTGTTGTCCGCCTTCTCCAGCGTCACGAGTACGCGCCAATTCTGTTTACACGCTTTATCAATGTGTCCGACGGACCGTACTATCGCTTTCTGAACTGGCACGGCTGCGATAGCGACGCAGAAACAAGCCTTGTCTCGGAACTCGAATCCTTTGCCAAACCAGAACTTGTGTTCTCAAAGTCGGGACTGTGCGGAATGCCAGACAACCTGGTGAACTACCTGCGCGAAAATTCGATTGAGCGGATTTCTGTCGTCGGTATCGATACCGATATGTGCGTGTTGAAGATTGCAATGGATCTGTTCGATATCGGCATTGAACCACTTGTACTGACTGATTGCTGCGCCAGTACAGCCGGTTTGCAAGCGCATTTGGCGGGACTAGCGGTACTCAGCCGCAATATTGGTGCCCAAAGGTTGCACGATGCGGGTCTTGGAGGAGGCATGCTAGCTGCGCCGTAGAAGCAGCAGATAAATAGTTCGGTTAGTAAAAAGACGCGAGAATTTTCCCTCTATAGAGACGCGAGAGACGCGAAGCAGCACCGCTTCGCGTCTCTACAATCTATGCAACCGAACGAATCATCTTATTTGTTTTTCTGGAGGGTTTTCGCTTGCTCCAGCGTGATTTCTTTCAATGACTGATAGGAACTAGCATTTGATGCCCCTTCAATCGCTTTAACAGCCAGATCCTGAACCTGCTTGAGGGCTGAATCGAGTTGTTTCGAGAGACTGAGAATTCGCGCATCCTGATTGCGAATCGTCTCCTCTAACGACTGAATTCTCTGTTCGTGCAAACGCTTTTGCATTTCCACATCTTTAGCATACAAATCAGACTTAATTTTGGTTTGGTAATGGGCAATGCCTTTGCCTTCTTCCTTGGCTTTTTTGATAGCCGCTTCCAGTTCCTTAGGAAATACTTCTACCTTAGCTTTCGCCTCATCATATTGTTTTTCTCGTTCAGCGATCGCTTTCTCCCGCTCATCCCACTGTTTCTCTTTTTCTTGCTGAAATTCTTCCAGTTGCTTATACAAACCTTTCTTGGTTTGATCGTACTCGTCTTGGTTGATGTTGCGTTGGAGTTCTAGATCGTACTTATACTCTTTAGCATCCCGCTGTCTTGTTTTAGCTTGCGTCTCATTGCGCTCCTTAATCGAGCGTTTACGTTCTTCTTGCTCTTTGAACCAAGCGTTTTTTTGCTCTAGTGTTTCTTGTTCTAAATTTTCACGTCTTTGGCTAAGTTCCTCTTCAAAAGTTTTGGAACTTTCTTCATACTGTTGGATGAGCGTATCCAACATTCCTTCTGCGATTTCTAAATTATGCAGTTCTTCTAATTCTTGAACCTCTGTAGCGACAGAACCCCTGAGTTCTTGCAGCTTAGAAGCTTCTAACGTCAGTTTCTCTGACAACTCGCTGACAGCACTCCCGAATCCTAATTGCAGCTTCGCTAGACTTTCAATTACTCGATCCATTTTTTGTTGATCCGCAGCAGCCTGATTCATTGTTATCCTCGATTCCAATGGTTGTTTATCTTTAATCGCTGGCAGGTTACTTTGATTCAGTTGCTTCAGTTGCGAGTCTAACGCTGCTTTCTCTTTACTTAATTCCTCATACGCCGCTAAGATTTCAGCCTTGGTGTTTTTGTCGTTGGGCTTTCTTGCCATTGATAATCTCCTATTTTTGAGAACCGCTATTTATGGAGCCAGCTAGAAGCGAATTTCTAATTTCTCTTTTCGGTACCTGTCAATTTAGCGGAGGAATTTTCAAAGGCTCTCATGGCAATATCTTGTGCTTGCTTCAAGGCGGCTTGAAGTTGGGCAGTCATTTCTGCTATTTGTTCCGATTGTTTTTGAATTGTCTGCTCTAGGGATTGAATTTTAAATTCATTCGCCTGTTTAGTCGCTTCCCACTCTTTTTCATACAAATCAGCTTGCACTTTAGCATCTTGGTGAACGTCTTTAATTGCCTCTTCCCTAGCTTTTTTAACAGCGTCCTCCAATTCTTTAGGAAATCCTTCTATTTTCTGTTGATGCTCTTTAAATTCTGCTTGGCGCTTTGTTAGATTACTTTCTCGCTCTGACCACTGTTTTTCTTTCTCTTTTTCAGATTGTTGCAATTCCCGTTCCAGGTTCCGCTTAATTTCTTCGTACTCATCCGTCTCTATTTTCCGAGTACGTTCTAAATCGTATTGATATTCTTCAACTTCCCGCTGGCGTTCGGCAGTTAATAGAGCATTTTGTTCTTGGAGTGTCGTTTCAAATTCTTCCTGCTCTTTTTGCCAAGATTTGCGGATGGTAGACTGTTGTTTTTCCAGTGCTTCCCGTTCGCTGGCGGTTTTTTGTTCAAGGGATTTTAGGTTTTCTTGGTGTTCTTGCGTCAAGATGTGTAGCGCATCTGCGACGACTCTGACTTGCTGAAGTTCTTGTAAATGTTGCGTTTCAATATCTAACGCTCGTTTGAGTTCGTCTAACTTTGAAGTTTCACCTGTTAATTTTGAGGACAATCCAGAGACAATACTGCCAAACTCTAATTGCAGCTCGGCTAAACCTTTGACAATACGGTCGATGGTATAAGTGGAAGCTGCTTGAAGAACTTCTTTGTTCTTTTCTTTTTCTGCTTCTTGTTCCTTAGTTGCGATTTTTGACTCGATTCTTTTCTTGTCTGCAATTAGTTGTTTGAAGGCTTCTAGAATCTGTTCTTTGCTGTCTTTGGATGCCACTTTATTCATGCTTTCTCTCCATAAAAAAGTTGCTCGGTTGTAGGTAAATTTCCTACAGCAGAGTGTCGCAATCTAACCGGGAACACAGCCTTTAAATAGAACATTTGTTCTATTTTTAGTGCAATATACTCAAGGAATTATGGCATTGTCAAGGGAAAATACGCCGGGAGACAGGTGTATAAAAAGTTACTTCCTGTAGATGGCCTGAGCAGGTAGTCGCCCATACCAACATTTCAGCAGGCACGGCAATGCCCTACTCCTGCACCAGGAAACGAGAAGGTGAGGTGGGGATGAGAGTTAGTAGGTTGATTGGGTAAGGGTTTGGTGAATTTGGTCTAACACTTCTGCCATCGATAGGGTGGGCACGCGCAGAATTTTGGTAGCGATCGCGCTGAGGATTTCCGGCAACTCTAAGGTAGGTTCATCGACCCCATCATTTTGATGCTCAAGCACCAAAATCGGCGGCAGAAAAGGCATCTGTCTCAAGGAAGCCAGCGCCTCCATCAAGGCTGGATTTAGCTCCATGTCTGCCAGATCGATCAGCAATAAATCAACGTTTTGCTGTTGAAGTTGCCGCAATACTTCAGTCCAAGAGCGCGAAAGTATACTTCTAAACCCGGCTTTTTGTAGGTAGTGAATCAGAGGCGATGCCTTCGAGCTGCCCCGCTGGGGTTTCGCGAACAATCGAGGGTCGAAGGCTTCGGTGGTCGGGTAGCGATTGACGCTTGCCGACAAATCCATCAGCGATCGCGCATCGACGACTAAAATGCTTGGCTTACAGCTCATCCCGACGGCAATCTGAATCACCTGCAATAAGGCGGCGGTGTGATCGTTCCCATCTCCTGCCAAACAGGGAAAGACACAAAGACTGCTCACTTGATTTGCCGCCTCAGTCGTCGGGCGATCTAGCGTTACTAAAGGTAGAGAAGCTAGGGTCGTCTGTGAGGCAAGTTGTTGGAGATAGGCAAGCGGATCTTCTAGACCCCCACCATCGAGGATAACGACATCCGGCTGCCAAACGCGAGCCAGAAGTTCTGCCTGCTCTAGATCGTCGGCTTCTAGAACCCGGTGATTTGGCGAGAGTCCCAATGCGGTGGGCGAAAATTCTATCGCGGCTTGCTCAAGAGAAGTGAGATGTAAAATCGTCAGGCTGACGTTGGTGCATTGCTTTGGCTTGGTTAAACAAGTCAGGCTGTGGCGTAAAGTTTCCGCCTGGACTGGCAGCGTTAAAAAGCCATCTGCTCGGTTGGAGGCGGCTTGCTCTTTTTCGGCGTTAGCGGCTGTCACGATGACTGGAATGTGGCAGGTTTGGTCGTCTGATTTGAGCAGAGTCAGCACGTCCCAGCCGGAAAGCAGGGGCAAGCACGGGTTGAGCAGTATGGCTTGTGGCTGAAATCGCCGTGCTTTTTCGAGGGCTTCTGTCCCGGAACGAGCGATCGCAGCTCGATAGCCTAAACTGGTGAGTTGCTGAGTGAGATGGTCGATGTACTGGGGTGCGGCTTCAACGATCAAAATCAACCGATTGCGGTTCAAGGATGAACGATGGGGAGTGAAGGATGCATCCCGATTTTTTTGAGCCTTCATCCGGCTTCCTTCCTCCTGGCGCGTCGGGGGAATCGGAGGAAGTAGCAGGGTAAACTGGCTTCCCTCACCGGGTTTGGAGATAAAGGAAACATCCCCACCGTGCAGACGAGCCAAACCTTGGGTTAAAACCAGCCCCAACCCCGTCCCGTCAAAGCGGCGGGTCATGGGGTCTTCTAGCTGTTGAAATTTTTGAAAAATTAGATGTTGTTTTGCCTCTGGGATACCAATGCCAGTGTCCCAAACAGTAAAAGCAATCCAGCCTTCCCACCGACTAACTTTCAGTCCAATTTCGCCGCCCGCTTCGGTAAATTTGAGGGCGTTGGAAAGCAGGTGCGTGAGCATCTGGCGCAGACGCAAATCGTCCGCCACAATCGTTTCTAATCCAGGTTCGATACTGAGTGTAAAAGCCAGTTCCTCTTTGGCGTTGCTGACTGGTTCATGCCCCGTCGCCGGTTGGTCTTTCAAGGTCTGGAGTTGTCTCGCTTGAGATAAGGCGCGATCGCACACTGTCAGAAGATTCACGGGTTCTGGCGACAGTTCCAACTGCCCCGTCTCCATGCGGGTCAAATCTAAAATATCGTTGACCACCGTCATCAACTGACGCCCACTCTGATGAATCAGCTTTGCATAGCGTTCCTGACGCTCGTTCAGCTGTCCCAGTACCCGATCCTTGAGCAAGCTGGATAAACCCAGCACGGAAGTTAGGGGAGTCTTCAGTTCGTGGCTGATACAGGCTAAAAACTCATCTTTCATCCGGTTGAGTTGCACCAAATCCGCATTTTTAGCCGTTAGTTCCTTGGCAACCTGCTGCTGTTCCGTGATATCAGTTGCCATCACCAGCCATAAGTCAGTGCCGAGTGCTGAAGATTGCGGGTCAGGATTCAGTGAAGAGGAAGAAGCGGGAAGATAAGAATTTCCTCGGAACTCCTGTAGTGGGGTTTTGCCTAAGGTTTCGAGAAGTTCTAACTCAGCCCCGTTCTGCCACAGGGGAATTTTGACAAACTGCCAAATGCGCTCGTTGCTCTTTTTCCAGGTTCTAGAAGGTTGGGTTGCTGAGGAATTATCGAGAGGGTTATTTAGAGTCAGGGTGGCTTCTGTCGCTGACATCACGCTGGCAGAATCACCGCTAACAGAGGCTTCATCTGCACCCAAATCGGATCGGTTGCTTTGCTTTGAAGGCTCCCATCGCCGAGCAGGCTGAATTTCCTGGGCGCTAGAACTTCCGGCGAATATCTCGCTCCACACCGAGGGCAAGGAATCTAATCTGGCAGGTGCCTCTTGCTGTACTACGGGTGGGTTAAAGCTTTCCCCAATCTGCTGACGCCAAGTTAGGTTCTGGGCGATCGCTTGTCCAGAACTTGTTTGCAACCTTAAAGGCAATGGCAGTTGTTCCAACAGTTGCACTAAGGTTTTGTGCCCGCCGTGCGATTGCCCCACTTGTCCCCCTGTCGGCTTCTCCGCAGCAGGGCGTTGAACTGTGTTTGTTGCGACTGACCAAGGGAAGGGCGGTTTGCGTAGATGTCCGGATGCCTGGAGGGCGGCTTCTCGGAGCGGGGTTGCTTCCCGCAAGGCGATCGCGTCTTCTTGGAGTTCTTCTGGGGTATAGGCTTGGGAAGCTCTCTTCTGACTACTGCCGATGCCCCATTCCTCGCTGCCTTCGGCGGTTGCCATGAATTTCAAGATCCGCTGGCTATCTAACAAACCCAAGAATTGATGAGTGGGATCGACCACAGCCCAATGTTGCGGTATTTGGGAATTGTATGAGCATAAATACCGCCTAAATTCCTTCAAAGAAAGCTGACTCGGTAACGTTGTCAACTGTTCAATCAGAGGAAAATTCAGATGACACAGGGGTTGCTGTAAATCCAGCGTCAAAGGAGCAACCAAATAACTTTCTTGGCCGAACGAATTTGTTACTAGAAGATGAGGCATGATTGCCCGCAGATTGATGACTCCCAGTGGATGTTGTTGTTCGCTGACCACCACCAGGCGATCGCAACTACCAGAGCTAAAAATCTCCAGCACCCTCACCAATGCCACTGTTTGCTCGCAAACGGGAACTGGCTCGATAAATTCCTTTAAACTGGGAGTGGATATGGACATGACCAACCTGGCTAGGGGAAAGTGCAACAAGAACGCACGCAGTACGTCGCCGCTCGAATTCATCGCTGAGGCTCAGTAGGTGCGGAGAGCGCTTGGGTTTTTCCCTGCCTACAGCCTATAGGTATTTAAAAAGGAGTTGACAAAGGTTGAATTTCGTAGAGCTAGTTTTAAAAAAGCAAAAACAAGGTACTGCTCAATTATGCCTCGGTCGAGGGGGCTTCTTGAGCCTACTAATTACAATTAATAACAATTGGATTAATGATTAAATTAATATTAAGTAGTTAATGAAGAATGCCGGTGAGAGATCCTCCTCCTGAGCGATGTCTCCAGACAAACAGTAATTTAATTTCTACTCTAGAATAGTTAAAGTTTTGCATCATCCGCTGTCTATTTGTACTTTTGTGCGCTCGGAGTCGCTGGCACAGTCCTTACGCGATTCATTGTGCAGCGAATCCCCCAAAGAAGCGATCGCAGTAGAACATCGCTATCTTCTAAACCAGATATCGTCCTTACCGGAGTTGTTTGACTGGGTTGAGCAGTACAAGCAACAAATTGATTGTTTGGTTTTACAAGAAGACTCATCGTTGCGCCCCCTCGTCAATCGTTTGTACGAACAAGGCATACTGCTGCCAGTTGTGATTTTATCTGGGGTAGCAGACGAAGCCAGTCAGGGATCGACCACCCTAGAGGGGCAAAATCCCCCCCGTACCGCCCCGAATTCTACCCAAGCCTTGGAGACTTACATCTACCACCCTGGGGAAGTTTATGTAGCTGCAACCGAAGCGGACAAGATCGCGCGGTTGATTGAACAGGCGATCGCTCAGTTTCTTACTCTTGCTCCCACCTGTCTCCTGCCAGATCGCTCCATCACCGTCGATCCCATCACCGAGTTGCATACTCAAAATTTTCTCATGCTACAGCAGCGACGGCTGTCTGAAAAACTTAAGGAGCGATTAGGATACTTGGGTGTGTACTATAAGCGAAATCCACAGTCTTTTTTCCGCTATCTATCCCGAACCGAGAAGCAAGAACTTTTACAGCAACTCCGAGCAGAATACCGCAAAATTGTTCTCAGTTACTTTTCCACAGAGAGTACACTGAATCAAATAATCGACCAATTTGTGACAACGGCTTTTTTTGCCGATCTCTCTGTTTCTCAAATTGTTGAAATTCACATGGAATTAATGGATGATTTTTCCAAAAAACTGAAATTAGAGGGGCGGAGTGAAGAAGTCTTACTGGACTATCGATTGACTTTAATTGATGTCATTGCTCACTTGTGCGAAATGTATCGCCGTTCCATTCCTAGAGAGTCATGAGTTTGCGCTTTAAGCGATTCATTTAAAGCAGACTCCGAAAAAAACTTAGACTTTAGACAATCCCGATTTCCCACTCCAAAACTCTTACCCTAATCCCTAAGCTATGAGTGCGCTAAAGAAAACTTATGTTCTCAAGCTCTACGTTGCTGGAAATACTAGCAATTCTGTACGAGCTTTGACAACACTCAAAAATATCCTCGAACACGAGTTTCAAGGTGTCTACGCTCTCAAAGTGATCGATGTTCTCAAAAATCCGCAACTGGCAGAGGAAGATAAAATATTAGCCACACCCACCTTAGCAAAAGTATTACCACCTCCAGTCCGCAAAATCATTGGGGATCTTTCAGATCGGGAAAAAGTCTTGGTAGGGCTAGATATTCTCTATGAAGAACTTGCTGAAGCCGAAGCGGATTTATAAACTTTAATTCGGACTGGAGACTTTAGACTTTAAACTGTTGTAGGTTTCCTAGCCCGTTTCTGCAAGTAGAGCCAATTTTTGCGACGGAAGAGCGATGAGTAAAACTAATCCGATTGAGCCACAAGCCGAATTGGCTCCGGTGGGAGTACAAAAAATCCGGACGATGATTGAAGGCTTCGATGATATTAGTCATGGAGGCTTACCTTTAGGGAGAACTACCTTATTCAGTGGTACTTCTGGAACTGGCAAGACATTATTTGCCGTTCAATTTCTTTATCATGGAATTGCCTATTTTGATGAGCCTGGGGTATTTGTTACCTTTGAAGAATCTCCTACCGATATCATCAAAAATGCCTCCAGTTTTGGTTGGGATCTGCAACGCTTAATTGATGAAGGAAAGTTATTTATTCTGGATGCTTCACCCGATCCGGAAGGGCAGGAAGTCGTCGGGAACTTTGACCTTTCCGCCCTAATTGAGCGGATTCAGTACGCCATTCGTAAATACAAAGCCAAGCGGGTTTCTATCGATTCTGTCACCGCTGTTTTTCAGCAATATGATGCTGCTTCTGTGGTACGAAGAGAAATTTTTCGCTTAGTAGCTCGCCTCAAACAAATTGGCGTCACTACGGTGATGACGACGGAAAGGCTCGAAGAATATGGCCCGGTGGCGCGGTTCGGAGTAGAAGAGTTTGTTTCCGATAACGTGGCAATTGTCCGCAACGTTTTGGAAGGAGAACGCCGTCGTCGCACGATTGAAATTCTTAAACTTCGTGGCACCACTCACATGAAAGGGGAATACCCTTTCACCATGACCAATAATGGCATCAATATTTTCCCGCTAGGAGCGATGCGGCTTACCCAGCGTTCTTCTAATGTCCGGGTGTCTTCGGGTGTCAAAACCCTTGACGAAATGTGTGGAGGTGGATTTTTTAAAGATTCTATCATTCTGACAACGGGTGCCACGGGTACTGGCAAAACGCTTTTAGTCAGCAAATTTTTGCAAGTTGCCTGTACGAACAACGAACGTGCCATTTTGTTTGCCTACGAAGAATCTCGTGCCCAACTGTCTCGCAACGCCTACTCTTGGGGCATTGATTTTGAGGAGATGGAACAAAAAGGATTGCTGAGAATCCTTTGCACCTATCCAGAGTCGGCTGGGTTAGAAGACCACTTGCAGATGATTAAGTCGGAAATTGCTGAATTCAAGCCGTCTCGCATTGCCATTGATTCGCTTTCGGCATTAGCTCGAGGCGTCAGCAACAACGCCTTCCGGCAGTTTGTGATTGGTGTTACAGGTTATGCCAAGCAAGAGGAAATCACTGGCTTTTTTACCAATACCACAGACCACTTTATGGGTTCCCACTCGATTACGGATTCCCATATTTCTACCATTACAGACACGATTTTGATGCTGCAATATGTGGAAATTCGCGGTGAAATGTCCCGCGCTATCAATGTCTTTAAAATGCGGGGTTCGTGGCATGAAAAAGGCATCCGCGAGTACACGATTAGTGATGCAGGAGCTGAAATTAAGGATTCGTTCCGGAATTACGAACGAATTATCAGTGGTTCTCCTACTCGGATTGCGGTTGATGAAAAGAGCGAACTCTCCCGAATTGTCAGAGGGATGAGGGAAAACACTGACGATACAGAAATCTAATACTGCTTTCAGCATCTGGAATCGGTAACGACTCTATCTTTAGGCTTATATCCGAAGATATACGGATATAAGCATTTTCTCACCCACAACCCGGAGTGCGGTCATTTTTCCTAATTTGGAAGCAGATTGAAAACGGTTAAATCGCCTAGAAGCCTTGATTTTACGAGAAAATCCAGAATTTATTGTCTTGAGAATTTCAGTCTTCTTTACAGAAACTTTATACTTCTGCGGTCAGCTCTCTTTTTATTTAAAGCTTAAGTAAAGATAAGCTCTCAGCCATAGCAATATTTTTGAAGGAAAGATTAAATATAAAGAACATCAGTCCGGATATTTACGGAGTTACCCGAATCTTTAAGGCTGGGGTACTGAAGAATACAAAATAGTCGCTTTCATCCAACCACAGCCTAGGGGAGGAGATTGAGTCAAATGCCGACCTTAAAAAAATCTCAACTTCAGTTAAACAATTTTCAACTGCTCAATGAGATATTTTTCCCGAAAAACTATGAAGCTGATTCCAGATTGAATCTGAAGCAAATCTGGGAGAAAGCTGCACTGCAATGGGAACAAACTACCCCTTCTCAAAAAACTCCTAAAGAAATTTGGGAGAATATTCCGACAGGCAAACATTTTGATTCGATTTTGGATCTGGGTTGTGGATATGGCAGACATGCTGCCTATCTTTCAAAACAAAAAAAAATTACCTGCAATCAGTATTACGGAATAGATATTTCCGAAAATATGCTGCGTCGGATGTTGACCTTTCATAAGGCATACAATTTATTCTCTTCATCGGATTTTTCTTTGATTTGTATGCCAATGGGTCAGTTGCCCTTTGAGGACAATTCAATAGAATTTGTAATCTCAAGTAGTGTTTTTCTTCACCTAGAAAAACAACAACTCAGCAAGAACCTGGCAGAAATTGCTCGTGTCATCAAGCCAGGGGGAGTCTTTATTTTTGAGGATTTATTTTACAACCGATACTGTCCGGCAAATATTCTGGATAACGTTTTGAGGAAAGTCAGGAAATCCGGACTCAATTTAGCCGATTTAAAGCAATACTCGTTGCGGGAAATCAACTGGCTGCTGAAAAATTCCCAACTCTCGCAAAAATGCCCCCAATACACGATAAAACCCCATAAATCTGCCCTGCTACCAGAACAACTGAGGGGAGTTGATATTTCTGCTTCGCCAGATATCGAGCGGGAAGTGAATCCTTCCAAATTTTTAAAAGGGATTTTGGCGAGTGGTTATTGCGTTTACTCGAAAGGTTAAAGTTTAAAGGCTAAAGAAGAGACGCGATCGCGCCTCTTCTTTTTGGAGCTTTCAACGAGCATGGAGGGATTCGAACCCCCGACCCTCAGAACCGGAATCTGATGCTCTATCCACTGAGCTACATGCCCTAATAACTTGAATAGTATAACATTTTTTGGGATTTAGCAATTCGGGCATTCCAGATGCTGTTACTTTACGGTAAATTGGTCAGCGGTTGGGCGATGCCTCTCAAAGAAAATGATTCGCTTTGCACCTGACGCCAGAAGTCTTCATTTTGATTGCTCCTGGTCTATATCAGCCTTTTTTTTGCTGCTGAATCGGAATCTCTATAATAAACTCTACGCCCTGTAAGGGTGACGAAATACAGCGAATCTGTCCCCCGTGACGTTCCACCACAATCGAGTAGCTGATAGACAATCCCAAGCCAGTGCCAGCTCCCACCGGCTTCGTCGTAAAGAAGGGGTCAAATATCTTCTTTTGCACTTCCTCTGTCATGCTAGGCCCATTATTCCCAATCCGGATTGCAACCCGATCCTCCTCTACAACAGAGGTGCGAATCCAAATCGTAGGTGATTGTTCATGATTCATGGTTGATTGTTCATGGTCATGACCCGCGAACGATAAACCACAAACCTCTTCTAAGGCATCGATTGCATTACTGAGAATATTCATAAATACCTGATTCAACTGACCTGCATAACAGGCCACTTTAGGCAGGCGAGCAAATTCTTTAACCACCTCAATCCCCAATCGGTTTTTCTGGGGTTTGAGCCGATGCTGCAAAATTAACAAGGTAGATTCAATGCCTGAATGAATATCTACTGGCTTCATTTCTGCTTCATCCAAGCGCGAGAAGTTTCTCAATGACAGCACAATAGATTGGATACGTTCGGCTCCTACCTGCATAGAAGATAAGATTTTCGGGAAGTCTTCTTTCAAATATTCCAATTCAATTGTCTCAATCTCCCGCTGAATTTCTGGAACTGGATCGGGGTAAAACTGCTCATACATCTGTATAAGATTGAGCAAGTCTCGCGCATAGTCATTTGTAGGGGCAAGATTGCCGTAAATAAAATTTACTGGGTTGTTAATTTCATGGGCTACTCCTGCCACCAGTTGCCCAATACTAGACATTTTTTCTGCCTGAATCAGCTGGGCTTGGGTGCGTTGCAATGCGCTTAAAGTGAGTTCTAGCTGTTGTGCTTTCTCTCGTTCTCGCGCTTCTGCTTGCCGCAGCGCCTCCAGATTAGATAACTGAAGATGAAGGTTGATGCGTGCTAGAAGTTCATTTTTCGAGATTGGTTTAATGAGATAATCGTTGGCACCAGACTTAAATCCTTCTACTAGGTCTGATACTTGATTTTTGGCAGTTAACATCAAAATGGGAAGTTCGTTCAGCGAATACTGTTCGCGAATTTTCTTGCAAACTTCATAGCCAGTCATGCGCGGCATCATTACATCCAATAAAATGATGTCAGGTCTTAACCCCTGCGCGATCGCTGCCAATGCTTCTATGCCATTAAAGGCTTGAGTTAAGGAATAGTTTTGCTCCGATAGATAGTTGACCAGCACCTGTACGTTAACTGGCTCATCATCCACTATCAAAATCTTGATGTCGCCACTTTGGGTTGCAAATTGCTGTTTAGCAGGTTGCAGGTTTCCAAGCCGAGGTTTCAATTCTTTAAACTTAAACCTTTCTTCAACCTTCAATTCTTCAACCTTCACCTCTTTTGAGAGGGGTAGGGTAAACGTAAATTGGGAACCAACGCCCATTTGAGATTCTACGCAAATTTCTCCATTGTGCAATTCCACTAGCTTTTTAGTAATCGCAAGACCAAGACCAGTCCCTCCATAAATTCTTGCTGTTGAGCCATCAGCTTGTTCAAAAGATTCAAAGATTTTGCCAAATTTCTCTGGGGGGATACCAATTCCCGTATCGGCAACGGTAATCGCTAGATAAGGTAAATATTCAGCGTCAGAAGAATCTTCCTTCTGTCCCTCCTCGACCACAGATGCCGACACTTCTACCACACCAGAATCTGTAAATTTAATAGCATTACCGACCAGGTTGTAGAGAATTTGTTGCACCCGATCTTCATCAGCATTAACAGACGGTGTATTTGGAGCAATTTTATTGCTCAGGTGCAAAGATTTTTTACCAATTAGAGGCTGGCTGAGAGTCAGCACCACATTGGTAATTTCTCTCATTCCCACCGGCTTGATTTTAAGTGGTAGATTTCCATGTTTCAGTTTAGAAAAATCAAGGATATCGTTGATCAAATTGGATAGCCGGTGAGCGCTCGATACTACCATTGATAGATTATAAATTGTCTTCTCAGGCAAATGCCCCGTTACACCATCTATCAAAGATTCGGTAATGCCAATGATGCCATTAAGCGGGGTGCGGAGTTCGTGGGAGGTATTTGCCAGAAACTCGTCTTTTAACTCCTCCATCCGTTTGCGTTCTGTAATGTCTTGGAATCCACTCAGCATTGCTTGCTCGCCGTTGAATGCGATTGGCTGAATGGATAAATTAATCCAAAATGGCGTTCCATCTACCTTTTTTGCCTGAAATTCGTAGTTGCGGACGTACCCATTTTTAGCCAGTATCTTCAGCAACTCTTTTCGAGCCTCAGGATCGTAATGAAACTCTTGTGCCTGACGACCTATCAATTCTTGTGTGGATAGACCCAAAGTTGAGCTACACGCCATATTCGCATACAGAATTTGGCTGTCAGATACACGACTTATCAGTAGAGGAACCGGAGTAGTTTCGGCAATCAATCGAAATCGCTCTTCGCTTTCGCGTAAGCGATTTTCTGCCTGCTTGCGCTCGTCAATTTCTTGCTTGAGGTCAGCATTTAATGCTGTCATCTCATCATAGAGTTTGGCATTCTCTAGAGAGATAGCAATTTGAGAAGACAGCATTTCCAAAACTTTCAATCGGTCAGGTGTAAAAGCATTAGTCGTCAGATTGTTTTCAAGATAAAGCAGACCAATTAGATGCGTTTGCTTAATAATGGGAAGACATAATATAGATTTAGGCTGATATTGTAAAACGTAAGAATCTGATTTAAATAAGCCTTGGTTAGTGGCATCGTTTAAAACTAAATTATTCTTCGTTCTTTTTACATAATTGACAATAGCAGGAGAAACCTTCTGACTGGATTCTACGGGAATAAATTGGAGAACAGTTACCTCAGCCCGATCAACTTCTCCCTCAGCAGCGATCGCTAAGTTGCCTGATTCTTCCAGAATGAGAAAGCCTTTCTGCGCTCCAGCATTCTCAATCACAATTTTCATCAACTTTTCTAACAACTTGTCTAAAACGATCTCACTCGCTAAGGTTTGGCTGGCTTTCACGACTGTCGTTACATCCAACAATCCCGAATCGCTGCCAGTACTAGAAGAAATTATGTTGCTCACACCCCCAGCTTTGCCGGTTACAGATACTCCGGAAAAGAACTGCGGATATTTTTCTTCCACATGATTCACTTTAGCGATCGCGCCCCATTTAAGATAGCCATAGTGAGCTTCCAGAATATGGGCTTTTGCCAGCACAGTGTATCCTTTACCGAGAAAGAACTTTGCCGCTAGTTCATTGGCTATCGCTTCGTTCTGGATATAATCATTTTCTCTAGCTGAGTTAATTGACTTTTCATATAAATCCAAAGCCTCCCCCTCTTTGCCGGTAATTCGCGCTATTTCAGCGGACATTAGTAAATATTTGTGCAAAAAGTTGTCTGGGCAAGCTTCAGACCACTTCCTCATCTTTTCTAGATTTATCAATAGATTTTGCATTGCCTGCTCTTTCTCTACTTCCAGCAAAGTAGGATAAAGAGCTGTTTGAATTAAAGTAGAATAAAAATAATGTTCTGGTATCATGATGGTCGCAAAGGGAATCGAGATCAGTGTTTCCCCTTCTGCGATCGCTTTCATCGCATCATCATATTCCTCGTATAAATAAAGTAGTTGAGCCTTTAAAATACAATAAGTAACATAAAGAGCTGGAACTTTTTTCAATTCATCCCAATGGTCTTCTTCTTTAAAATTATTATCGTTAAAACTTGTTTTTTGTTCTGTTTCTCCTTTTAAACTTAAAACAAACTTTTGGATGACTAAAAACATATCAACAAAAGAGCGTATTTTCTTTTTTGATGTAAACTCTAAATATTTTTGGGATTCTTGATAAACTTCATCCAAATTATCTCCTTTAAATGTTAATTTAACAGCTCGATAGTAACCTGAATAAGTAGCCCATTGAAAATCGCCAATTTCAATTCCGTCCTGAAAACCATTTTTTAGATATCCCTCACACTCTGTCCTCAAATGATTTTTCCAATGACTAATATACGAACCAAAAATCATGTTGAGTTTACATTTGAAAGTTATATTATTAAATTTTTCATTCACTTTTAAGGCTAATTCACCATATTGATAAGCTGATTCAAACTCATCTCTTCCTGCCAGAGTCCATCCATAGGACATATAGGCAAAAGAAGTAACATTTGAATTGCCATATTTTAAAGATATATTCACCATTTTTAACATTATTGAATCAAATATATGCTTCCCAATAAATCGGGCAGGCGGAGTCATATTTATAAGAATCTTGGTAGCAGCTACTTTCTCCAAATCGGTCATATCTGGCGCATCAATCAAATCTTTAACCTCTCTCCCTGCCAGATTAGCTTTAACCTTTTGGGTCTCAGATTCTATTAGTTTCCTTAGTTCCTTTTCACCATCGGGGAGAGAGATACCAAATAACCTCAATCCTGCTTTACCGATTTCAATCGCTTCTTTAGTTTTCATCAAGTTAGTTGTATATATGATGATTTTCATGATATATACACTTGCTTTTTCTAAATTAGACGCGGCTTTATTTAAAATAATTTCAAAAAACTTTTCACATTCATCAATATTTCCGTTCAGGTATTCGCATTCTGCGCGTTCTTTATAAAGAGATAGTATTAACGGATACTGGAATTCCCAGTCTTTCTCGCAAAGCAGTTCCATTCCAGCAGTTATATATTTTAATGCCGGTTCAAAAGCTGTAGATAGCTTTGCTTTTTTACCAGCCGTTAGATTTAAATTTGCTAGTTCATATTTTGCCTCTTGATTAGTTATGATATCTTTGCCGCAATTAAGCTGATTAACTATATCAAAAATTTTATCTTCTAGTTCTTCTCGATCTGTATTTTTAAGTAATAGCTGACCTACTTTGAGATGAACCTGTTGTTTATCAGTTTCTGGGATTAAGGAATAAACTGCCTGCTGTACGCGGTCATGCAGAAATTTGTAGGCAACAGCTAAATCATTATTGAGAGAAACATTTAAAGTATCTTCTGTATAATCTTGAACGTATTTATATGCATTCCCAATGGGTAGAATCAGCCCTTCCTTAAGGGCTTCCCTAAGTTCAACAGAAGTTTCTACCTGAGACTTTTCATTAACAATCGATAAAACTTTTAAATTGAATTCGTTGCCAATACAAGCTGCAAGTTTTAGGGATTTCTGAGTAGACTCAGACAGCTTTTTAACTTTTATCACCATTAACTCAACTACATTATCCGTGATTTGCATTCCTCGAATTTTTTTCAGATCCCACTGCCAACATCCCTGTTTTAGGTTAAAGTTAAACAAATTTTCTTCATAAAGAGATTTTAAGAACTGAGTTAAAAAGAAGGGATTACCATTAGTTTTATTAAAAACTAACTTTGCCAAAGAATTCGTTTTTGTTGATTCAGATTTAAATGTGTCGGCAATTAGTAAATTAACATTGTTAATAACTAAAGAGTTAAGAGAGATATTATTTACTGCAATATTGCTCTTTTTCAGTTCGTCCAATGTCAGCATTAAAGGATGAGTTGCACTCACTTCATTATTTCGGTAAGCCCCAATCATGAGTAAGTATTTACTATCCGGATCGGTCATTAGCAGATAAATTAATTTTAATGAGGCTGAATCGGCCCATTGTAAGTCATCTAGAAATAAGACTAGGGGATGGTCTTTTTTCGTAAAAACACTGAGAAACTTTTGAAAAACTAAATTTAATCGATTTTGGGCTTCTGTCGGAGCAAGTTCCGGAACTGGTGGCTGTTTGCCGATAATGAGTTCCACTTCTGGAATTACATCAATAATGACTTGACCGTTGCAACCTAGAGATTCTAATAGTTGTGTTTTCCAAAAGTCTATTTTTTCTTGGGTTTCTGTTAAAAGTTGTCGAACTAATTCTTGAAAAGCTTGAATTAAGGAAGCATAGGGAATATTCCGTTTAAATTGGTCAAACTTGCCGGAAATAAAATAGCCTCTTTGCCGTACAATTGGTTTATGAATTTCATTAACTAAAGCTGATTTACCAATTCCAGAGAATCCTGAAACTAGCATCATTTCAGTCGAGCCAAGGCTGACTCTTTCAAAAGCTGCCATTAGAGAAGCAATTTCAGAGTCTCGACCATAAAGTTTTTGGGGGATTTGAAATTTATCAGAGATATCGTGTCTACCGAGTGGGAAATCGCTAATTTTCCCTGTACTTTCTAGATGGGTTAGACAAGTCTCTAGATCGGCCTTGAGTCCAAAGGCACTTTGATAGCGATCTTCAGCATTTTTAGATAATAATTTCATTACGATGTCAGACACCGCTGGTGGAATGTTTGGATTCAGATGATTGGGTGGAATTGGAAGGCTGGCAATATGGCAGTGAACTAACTCCATCGGATCGTTAGATTGAAAAGGCACCCTTCCAGTTAGCATTTCGTAAAAGGTGACACCTAAGGAATAAAAGTCGGTACGATAATCAATGGAGCGATTCATTCTCCCCGTTTGTTCTGGTGATATGTATGCAAGGGTGCCTTCTAGCAAATTGGGGTTGCCAATCATCTGGTTTTCTCTGGACAGACGCGAGGCAATGCTAAAATCGGTAATTTTTACCAATCCCGTTTCCGGATTAATAAGGATATTTTGAGGCTTAATATCCTTATGAATAATGTTATTTTGATGGAGTTGACTAATTGTTTCTGAAACATTAATAATTATTTGAATAATTCTTTTTAAATCAATTTTGTTTTTCAAGAGAAAATTTTGTAGCGAATCTCCTCCAAAATCTTCCAAGATTAAAAACAAATATTGATTATATCTTTCTAGTTCTAAAGGTTTAACAATTCCTGGGATAGGTAAGTTATAAGCAATTTCATATTGATGTTTAAGCTTGGCAATTTCCGTGAGAGCTGGATACTCTTGCCAAAGACTCTTAACAATAACAGGTTGCTCATCATGATGGCGATATCCTCGATAAACAACGGTTTTTGTTCCCTCGTAAATTTTTGATGTGATTGTATAACCTGGAATTTTTAGCATAATTTGGTTTGTGTCTCAACTGGTAACTAGAGTCAAATACAGTGTTCGACTGGTCAGGAATATGCCAGGGTATTTATACAGTAATCGTTCGCCAAAGTGCAAAGTTAATAATCTGGCTACAAATGTTGCTGTCAGCCTATCTTTGGTATAAGGTTAGCCACAAAAGTAATGACGCAGACTAAATTTAAACGGGGAATCAGTGTAAGAACTTCTGTATTTAAATGTTCAATCTGCTGGCAACACAGCGTCAGAATCGCTGATTCTGCTCTTGATGCCTGAAAAACAATCCAGCTTTGCTGTTTTCTGGGCATAGTGGTCTACCAAGGCCGTGAGTATTCTGATTGTACAGAGTGACGGCTGTGGCATCACTCTGTAGTAGAAACAAGCAATATTAAAACTCTTAATATAACCAATCTTTACGGGTAAACGGCAATTTCCACGCTTTATCTGCTCGTCGCCGCAATAGGACTTGATAAAGCCCCATGTGGTTCTGTTCAAAGGCAAGAGCGAAACCGATGAGATAGAGCCGCCATAATCGGACTTTACGTTCGCTGCTGAGGGCGATCGCTTTCTCCATCACTGCATCCAAATTAGCTGCCCAACAGCGCATTGTTTTAGCGTAGTGCATCCGCCAAGCATCAACATCGACAATCTCCCATCCCGTCTCTTCAGCGACAGCTAAAGAATCGGACAGCCTGGACAGCTCTCCGTCTGGGAAGATATAACGTTGAACAAAGCGTTCGTTGAGGCTGGAACCGTCCCATTTTTCTGACGCGGTGATGCCGTGATTGAGAAACAAACCCTCAGGCTTCAAGGTAGAGAAGGCACTCTGAAAATAAATCGGGTAGTTTTTAATTCCTACGTGTTCAACCATCCCAACTGAAACAATTTTGTCAAAGGTTGGCGTTTGGGGTAAGTTTCGATAGTCGAGAAGCTCGACTTTTAGCTGGGTGTCCAAACCTTCTTTCGCGATCGCTTGTTGGTTAAAAGCCAGCTGCTCTTTACTCAGAGTAATGCCATATCCCTTCACTCCGTAATGAGTTACAGCCCAGCGTAGCAAAGCTCCCCAGCCACAGCCAATATCTAATAAATATTCGCCGGGTTTTAATTGGAGTTTACGGCAGATCAAATCAAGCTTTGCCTGCTGAGCTTCTTGCAGGCTCATCTGAGGATGTTCAAAATAGGCACAAGAATAGACGAGTAAAGGATCGAGCCAAAGACGGTAAAAATCATTGCCAACATCATAGTGATATTGAACAACTGCCAAGTCGCGATCGCGACTATGAGCGATCAATTTCTGCCAAGGTGATTTCTCTGGCTGCGATAAAGGCAATTGGGGTAGACTCAGTGCTTCCATCCAAGCTTTGATTGCTGTGCTGCGATCGCATTGGGAAAAGGAAAGCGCTTCTAAGAGCATCAGATCGTCGATGTTACCTGTAAAGTCCAAAAAGCCCCGAAGGTAAGCTTCCGCTAGAACCAAAGGATCTTGACTCAGAATTAGCGTCCGGATGACTCCGGGATGATGAATCTGCAAAGTGAGTTGAGGAAGCAAGTCATCAAAAGTTTCATTGGTCATTATCTTGTCTGTCCCCCAGCAATCGATGCAGAATTTCAGAGGCAGGAGAGAAAACCGTTCGCTCAAGATATCTCGGATGCCGGTAGGAACAGAAGAATATGGCATAGTTGATTTAGCGTGTTAATGGTTATGTGTCAGTAGCAATTGGGGATTTTAGATTTGCTCTCACCAAACGGTGAGGCAACCTTAGCCTGACGATGTAGAGCAACAACGCCGAAATGGTACTAATGATGAGTTTTCAACTCAGCACCATTCATATCTACAGAGGAATAACCATTAATCACTAACAGCGCGTGAAATTTTTCTACACCTGTCTAATCGCAGGCGAGACAACTGCGCGATCGCAGATTCGCCAAAGTTGCATAAACATAGCGGTAGAAAATCTAGCAATTCTCTATCGGATACAGTATGGTTTAACCCCACCCCAACTCCTGCCCGCTTTTCCGGGAGGGATTCAATATTCCCTCTCCGTTCACGGAGAGGGGTTGCGGGTAAGGTTCTTTATATTGCACTAAGAGTGAAAACCCCTATAAACCTAATTTGTAGAGGCAGGTAATCTCCACTAAAAGTAGGGGCACGGCAATGCCGTGCCCCTAGGAAATTTTCGGATATCAGGGTGTAACGCTTTCTAACAACGCCTAACAACATTTTTGAGTTAGTCCAGGCGTTTTATATCAAAATGAGATGCTTTCAGCGGCTAATGGATCAAATTCACTCACTATCCAACTGAAGAAGTAATGCTTTTCAGTTCGATTTCGCTTGAGGATGGAACTTTGACATTCCAGACAAGCCCTAAGCGATTGAGGGCGAGGATACCCAACCAACCGAAATCAAGTTGCCACCATCTGAGTCCAAACCTTGCCGAGTGCTGGAAAGCATGGTGGTTATTGTGCCATCCTTCACCGAGGGTCATGATGGCGACGAAAAGGTTGTTTTTACTTTGATCGTCTGTAGGAAATTGGCGTTTTCCCCAAAGGTGGCAGACTGAGTTGACGCTAAAAGTAAACTGGTGCAAGAGGAAAATCCGGATACCTCCGCCCCAGATTAAGCCTCTCAATGCTCCCGACCACGACCCGGTTAAGACTCCACCCAGAAGCGTCGGAATTAACAGAGAAAGTAGCACCCAGAGGATGTAGAGCTGGTCGATTTTTTGGACAACTTTGTCACGATTGAGATCCGAGACATAGGGGTATGGGGGCGTCCAATCGACGTTTAGCAGCCAGCCAGTATGGGCGTGCCAAAAGCCTTGAACAACTCCCCAAAACCCTTCTCCGTGAATATTTGGTGAGTGGAAGTCTTGTTGAGTATCTGAGTAGAGGTGATGACAGCGATGGTGGCTCACCCAGCTGGCGACTGGGCCTTGACCTGCCATGCAGCCAGCGATCGCTAAAAAGGCACGCACAAATGCCCCAGCCTGAAAGGCACGATGGGTGAAAAACCTGTGATACCCCACAGTGATGCCAAAGAAAGTCAGGACATACATTCCTACGAGTAGGCTCAGATCCAGCGGCTGGACCCCACGTTCCCAGAAGATGATAGCCAGGGTCGCCGCGATAAATCCCACCACAGGCATGGCGACGACGATGACATTCAGTGTTTTCTGAAAATTGCTGATTTTAGAAGGATTCGAGAAAGAGATTGACACTTGTTTGGTTGAAATAGACTACTCGCGCAATAAAACTAAGAATATCTGATTGTTTGCCGTTAAATTCCCGGATAATTGTCCAGTTTAGGGCTGATACGAGTCAGTTTTCATGAGCCTAAAGGAAGGTAATCGGGTCTACAGGTGTGCCATTTTTACGCACCTCAAAATGGAGATGGGGTCCCGTAGAAAAGCCAGTAGAACCAACCGCCGCGATCGCATCGGCTCGGTTTACAGATTGTCCTTCCGAAACATAGATTTCGCTGGCGTGACCGTATAAGGTAGTGATGCCATTGCCGTGGTCGATAATTACCGCCTTCCCGTAACCTCCATACCATCCGGCAAAAATTACCTCTCCGCTGTTGGCGGCGCGGATCGTGCTGCCATAACTTCCCCCAAAGTCAAGACCAGAATGGAAACGGCGGTAGCCCAGAATCGGGTGGACTCGCCAACCAAAATTGCTTGTAATTCCCGCATCGCTGGGGTAGCTGAAAATACCCGTGCCGCGAATAATGTCCCTCCCGCGAAGAATGGCTTTGCTCGCTGCCGCTTCTCTTTCTCTTTTTGCCTTCGCTTCTGCAACTCGTTTTTGAATGAGAGTGCTAATCCCTGCGGAATCCTCTGCTAAAACGTTCTCGGCGGCTTCTAAGGCTTGCCGGTTAGTATTCAAGCGTTGAATGAGCTGCTGCTGAGCCTGTGTCTGAGCTTCAAATTCGGCTTTTTGTGCCAGCAATTGCTGGGTAATCAGAGCAATTTGGTTTTTCTGCTGTTCGATCTCGGTTTTTTGGCGATCGATTTGGTCGGCTTCCGCCTTCAAGTTTTTCAAGATTTGTTGGTCGGCTTGAAACACCAATTTGATCTGGCGACGCCGGTCGGAAAACTCACTGAGATTTTGGCTAGAAAGCAGCATTCCCCATCCTTGGTGAGAGAGCTGCTGGCGTTGCAGGAAACGCAAACGGGCGACTGTGGCGGCTTGCTTTTGTTGATAAGAGCGTTCCGCGATCGCCAGATCCTCTTGTAACGTCTTTAATTCCTGAGTGGCTCTTTGTAATTGGTACTGGTAGTCATTAAGCTGGGTGCCCGTTAATTCCAGGTTTTGCTGCAAGCCACTGAGTTGTCCCTTCGCGGCTTTTTGGAGTTTTGATAAGCGATCGCGTTCTTTAGAATAATTAGACCGCTGCCGATCTAGTTGTTGCTGCATCTGTCGCAGCGTTTCTATTGTGACGGGTGACGGCGATGGTAAATCTTCAGCGAGCACCGGCATCGCTAGCAAAAGCCAAAGGAAAATTAGGCTACAAATTAGGCTACCAACAACCGGCAATCGGCACTGATGCCAAAAATTTTTCCTTTTTCCTGAAGATGGTGCTTTCATCCTTTCAAACTCAGTCGTGCCAAAACGCCGAATTTCATCATGATGCCACCAGAAATTTTATTCACCTAATATTCCAGTCGGCTTGCCGAACAAGCATTGCCGAACCACTGCATTTGCTGCCCTCTCCACCCCCAACCCCTAAGCGAAAAGACAGAGGGATTGGGCGTGAGGTGTTCTAATCACGGGCAATTATCCAGGCTTGATATGACTGCAAGCTGCGGCAGTTTAACAATTTAGCATTTAGCTAGAGTGTCGATGCTGGACACTGGCGACGATTTGTTTTGACAACCGAATGAGTTGATAAGCACCAGCTTTGCCTAAATTTTGGTACTCCTTGGGCTGTATTTTTGTGTTCTCTAAATATTTAGGCTCAGTCAAAATCAGTACTGAAGGTGGCTTGGGTTGAGTCGCCGCGATCGCTTCAATGTATTCCATTGCCGAGCTAACTTTGGCAAAGTAATTCACCGGGCGCTGCGTGTAAAATACGACACTCGGTTTTTTGAAACCAATCATTAATATGGCTTCCCCTGGCTGCTGGACTTGGGCGATCCGTGCCGATAATTCCCGCAGCGGCATCTGACGTGCTCGATCCATCATGAAGTAGGCAGGCGTTACCACAAAGATGATAAAAGCCATAAATCCGATTAGATTTGAAGTCCACAGCCAACGCCACCGCCGTCGTTTCAGCAGCAACCACCCTGTCCAAATAGCGGTTGCTCCCCAGATGATGCCTCCCCACACCGTCAAACCGGATCGTTGAACCATTTGGCGCAGATCGGGCACAGCCGGGTCATATCCTAAGAAATTTGGGCTGTATAGAAGCGCACCTGCCAGAACTGATAAAAACACCGCATTGACAACGCCACTCCAAAACAAAGGACGGAGGAATGAGGGCTGAGGACTGAGGACTGAGGACTGAGTGGGGAATTCTCCTTCGGGCTGGTTAACTGCTAATTCTGAACTACCGACTTCTTCCTCAGTTCTCAATCCTTTCATCCCAGTCCTCAATTGGTCGCTGAACAAAAGTGCCACCAAAATTCCTGCTGCTGGCATTAAAGGCAGCACATAGCTGGGGAGTTTTGTCACCGCAACGGTGAAGAAGCCGAAGATCCCGGCAAACCAAAACAGAGCAAATAAACCTAAATGAGTAGAACGGGGGGAGTCCCGCCATTTGCCGCGCTGCCAAAAGCGGAGACGGGCGATCGCTACCGGCAAATAAATCGACCAAGGCGCAAAACCCAGCAGCACCACTAGGAAGTAAAAATACCAGGGTGCCCAGTGGTGATTAACAACGCCTGTGAAGCGTTCCAAGTTGTGATAACCAAAAAACTTATTAACGTAGTTTTCGCCGTTCCGCAAAATCACCAAAACATACCAAGGCACTGCCAAAACCAACACCAGTGCCAAGCCCCGAATCGGAAACATCTCCCGCAACACTTCCTGAGCCTTGCCCAGGTAAAGTAGAAAAGCCCCAATAATCAGAACGGGTAAGACAATGCCGACCGGCCCTTTCGTCAAGATTGCCAAGGCAACTAGCACGTAGAAAGCGAGATACCAACGAGTTTGGATCGCGGGTTGGTTGGTGTTGACATAGCCAAGAAAAAAAGAAAGTAGCGCACAACCCACGCAGCCGGTTAGCAGCATATCAGAGACACCTGTGCGTCCCCAGACAATCATTTCTGGATTTAGAGCGATCGCAGCCGCACCTAGTAAAGCCGATAGCCACAACTGACGCTGCGTTATCATCCCATCCCTAGCTTGCCCCGTCACCGCACTCGGAGAAGGAAGCCCATAGTAGCGCAACGTATAGAAGCCTAATCCCGTCACAGCGATCGCAGACAGCGCCGAAGGCAATCGCACCGCCCATTCATTGACGCCAATCAGTTTATAAGCGATCGCCATCAGCCAGTAAACTAACGGCGGCTTATCAAAGCGCGTCTCCCCGTTAAAATACGGTGTAATCCAATCTCCCGTCACCGTCATCTGGCGGGCAGCTTCAGCAAACAGCGGCTCAGTTTCATCAACCAGACCGATATTCCCTAAATTCCACACAAAAGCCAGCCAGCAAACCACTAGCACCCACAGAATCGATAGACTCACCAGCACGCTGGGATGCTTCTCCCAAGATTTCCACCAACTTCTAACCGTTCGCTCAACCCTAAATTTCATGAACCCCCGAACCGTCCGTCAGTAATGGGCAACCTCAAAAGGCATTTTCCCAGACCTTAATCTAGCTGGAAATGCGACGCCAGCGCACCCATTGCAAGATGTCATGACTCCCGCCTACCCAGCAGCACTTCCTGACTCTGGCAAAACCTATGTGTTCCCTAAATTGTCAGCGGTGAATGGGTACATTGATAAGAAGTCATGGGTAATTCGTCCGTAGAGGAGAAAAAACAACTGACTCCTAACTGCTGACTATAAACGAATGACCCCCGACTATCTACGACCTAAGATTGCAAAACCAGTTGCCATTCCGACACCTGAGCATTCCAGACAGGCAGAGGCGTCTCACCCACAACATACGGTCCCCAATACCGGCGGGAACCATCTTGGGCAAATGCCACCAGAATATCCCCCTTTTTTAGCTGCAAATCCCCTCCAGGCAGCGATAAAGTCACGCCCTGACTCCCCCCTTCTCCTGGAGCAAAATCCCAGTGTGCTGGCTCCCCATAAGATGTCGTGGGTGGCTGATAAGTCAGCAACGCCAGCCGTAGCGGATACTCCGTTTGATTCGTCACCCGTAAAGGCCCTTGACGAACCGCAATTAGCGGTATTGGTCGATCGTCTGTAGGTGAGGTAACTGGTGTAGAGTTCGGCAACTTTCCCGCGCCGGGAGGATTTTCCCGCAGTGAAGCATTCGTTTTTGAGAGCAACGAAGCATCTAACTTTGCCCAATTGAGTTCCACCCGCTCCTGAAGCAGTCCCAGTCCTAACCCGATGAGTCCTAAAAGCACAGCAATCAGAAACCCAGGGTAAACCTTTAAAATCATAAGCTTTTGGATAGTCTTTCAGGAGTTTACCTTCCTTGATGGCAAAAAGCTCCGCCAAAGATGGACTCCTCGCGTGAGCGATCGCGCCCATCGCCATTTTTCATCTACGCCACAAAACAAGAATCTTGGGTGAGGCTTCTAGACACTCAAGCTTTGGATGTTTCCCGCCCCTATAACACTTTTGAAAGGGCTGTCCTGAGCGGAATCTCAATCATAAACTTCGTCCCTTCTCCTGGCGCTGAGATACAGCTCAATTGCCCACCATGTTTATCTACGACAATCTGATAGCTAATGGATAAACCTAGCCCCATCCCCTTGCCTACCGGCTTCGTTGTAAAGAAGGGTTCAAACAGACGTTGCCGAACTTTTTCCGGCATTCCCGGTCCGTTGTCAGCAATCTGAATCGCTACTTTCTCACCATTAATTAGTTCCGTGTGAATCTGAATCTTTGGCAAGGGGTAATTCGCACTTTCGGGTCGATTATCGATTCCCCGTATCTTCTTACTCATTACCTCATCGATTGCATCAATTGCATTCGCCATAATATTCATAAACACCTGGTTAAGTTGTCCGGTGTAACATTCCACTAACGGCAACTCACCATACTCTTTCACCAGCTCAATTGCCGGACGCTCCACGCTCGCTTTTAGACGATGATGTAGAATCATCAACGTGCTTTCTAACCCAGCATGAATGTCCGCAGGCTTTCCGATTGCTTCGTCAACCCGCGAGAAGTTGCGTAAAGACTGCATGATCTCTCGAATTCGGTCAGTCCCTACTTGCATCGAAGTGAGCAATTTGGGCAAATCTTCCATCAGATAATCCAGCTCGATTGTCTCAGCTTCCTCTTCAATTTCGGCAGGTGGATTGGGAAAATGTTACTGATAAAGATTAACTAAGTTAAGTAAATCATGTACATACCCAGAAGCATGATGCAGATTACCGGAAATGAACCCAACAGGATTATTTACTTCATGGGCTACCCCCGCCACCAGTTGTCCCAGGCTAGATATTTTTTCGGTTTGAACTAATTGAGTCTGAGTTTGTTGTAACTGGTGAAGGGCTTGTTCTAGTTCCTGAGTTTTTTCCGATAAAGCGCTATTCTTAATTTCCAGTTCGTGAGAGTAAATTTGCAAGTTTTTGTAAATTTGGGCATTCTCTATTGAAATGGCGACTTGGGATGTCAATACTTTTAAAACTTCTAAGCGTTCTGAAGTAAAAACTCCTTGAGCCAAGCCATTTTCCAAGTAAAAAATCCCCGTCAACTGTCTTTTGTGAAAGATAGGCAACCCTAAGATGGGCTTGGGTTGGTTTTTCAGAATGTATGGGTCATTGATAAAGAGTCCTTCTGTAGTTGCGGAGTCTAAAACCACCGTTTCTTTAGTTCTTTCGATGTATTGGATTAAAGAAATCGGTAGATCATCGCAACTTTTAAGGGAAATTAAAGGTAAAGCCAAACAACTTTGTTTGCCCAAAAGTTTTTTAGCAACTAGCAACCATTGATTTGCTTTTTTTTAACAGAAGAATTCCTTTTCTCGCTCTGGCTGTCTCAACCAAGATATGGATCAACTTCTCCAGCAATTGTTCGAGAACAAGTTCTGATTAAATCGCAATTGACGCCTTTACAATTGCTGCTAAATCTAGTGCAGCAGAACCTGTTCCTGTTGTGGAAGTTGTTGTCAAATTTCTCTCAATGCTAATCGTTTCTCTAACAAGTAGCCGGGAGAAGAAATCAGAATATTTTGCTTCTAAATCTTTGGATTTTGCCGTTGCTCCCCACCGAATAAAAGTATAGTATGCTTCAGTTAAATAAAACTGAGCTAACTTCTCTCTACCAAGCGAGAAATAAAACTCTGCCGCTAGTTCATTAGCCAGTGCTCCTTCTTGGATATATCCTTGCTGTCTGGCTCTTTGAATGCTGATGTCATACAACTCCATCGCGCTAGAAGTTTGTTTTAATATCCGCGCCTTCTCTGCCTCTACTAAATCGTACTTATGTTGATAATTCAGTGGCGCATGGTACGCCCAATGTTTCATATTTTCTTGATTGGCATTTCCTGTATTTAGGTATTGTTGTTTCTCAGTATCGTTAACTTGGGGATAATGAGCCAAAAGAGCCAAGGAATGGTAGAAATTCAGTACGGCAACCTGCATAAAACCAAATGCAGAACCAGCTTGCTCTGCGGCTAAAGCTGCGCTTGCGATCGCACCCTCGTAATCTTTAAATTGATACAGAAGAATTGTCTTAGCAACATAGGCGACAAACAAGCCAGTGCCACCTTTCGATTCAATTAACTGGGGCAAGGTTTCGGCTTCATTAAAACTTTCTCCAATCAATAGGAATTTATCCGCAGCTTTGCCTTGAAAATTTAATCCCAGTCGTATCTAAATATTCGCAAAATGGATACCCGTAGGCAGGTTTATCTTTACAAGTACCTCAATGTAAGGGGCTTGTTGCTACACGATAGAATCTAAGCGATCGCCCGTAAAATATAAATATCCGCAAAAGTTAGCGCCACAATAACTCGCCCATTCAATGTCTCCCGTTTCCAAGCCGCTTTGAAGCCCTTGTTGGAAGTGAACAACACTATTTTTAGCGTGTTCTTTCCACGGTCTAATATTGGCGTTAAACAAGTTATAGACTTTCGCCTTGAGTTCTTTAGCATCAAATTGTTCTAGAAGCTTCAATGCCAATTTACCCGCATGATATCCAGCATCTATCTTTCCAAGCCCTGACAACAACAAGCTATAAAAACCATAAGCGAAAGCAGATATTGCCGAATTACCATGTTCAATGCAGATATTAATCATGGTTAATATTATTTGTGGAAAAATCTCTGGCTTTGCCATGAAGACAGGCGCACAAATCGTTTTTAAAATTCGCAAACCGGCTAGTTTATCCGGAGCTGTCATTAGGGGAATCTTGTCTAAGTCCGCGAGTCCGGGCAACTCAACTACCAAACTCTCGTCACTTGTTAACGTTACGAGAGTAATTCCCAGCCGTTCCAAAACTTGTAGCCCTGTATCGACGGCTTTAACCATCTGAAATTGACAGATATAAATCTGGATTTGTAGCTCGTTTACCTTTACTTCGTCGATTAAACTTGTAGATTGTTCTAGGGCAACTTCAGCTAAAGTAGCTGCCTGCTCAAAGTTGATATTTAAGTATTCTGCTTCCGCCGACTCAAGATGAAGTGTGAGCGTTAAATCATAGTGGCTTTGCCAGCTATTTTCAGTAAGCAGTCTTAGCCCTGCGGTTAAGTATCTGGCAGATGCTTCATAAGCCGATGCTGCTTTGGCTTTTTTCCCAGCCATCAGATTGAGTTGGGCAAGTTCATCTTTGTCTGCTTGGTTAGCAAGCAACTCCACCCCGATATTGAGCTGGTTGACAATATCAAAAACATTCTCTTCCAGCGCATATTTAGCTGTTTTATGTAACAACTGTTAACCAATTTTTAGGTGAGTTAATTTTTTCCGATCTTCCGGAATCAAAGAATAAGCTGCTTGCTGCACCCGGTCATGTAAAAATTTATAACTAATCCTGATATCCTCAATCAGTAAATCTCCTTTTTCTGATTGGTCAAAAAATAGAGGGATTTTATAGGTATTGCTCTTTCTCTAGAAAGACGCGATGAAATGCTGAAATCTATAATCTTAACTTGACCAGTTTTAGAATTCATCAGGATATTGTGTGGTTTAATATCTTTATGAATAATCTGGTTTTGATGCAAGGCGGCAAGGGTATCTGCTAGCTGAATAGCAATCGGAATAAACTGGTTTAAATCAGTTTTTAGGGGAGATTTGATAACTTTTTCTAGAGATTTTCCGTCAAAATATTCTAATACTAACGCTAGGCCGTTGTTATAGTTTTCTAATGCCAGTGATTTAACAACCTCTTCTATATCAAAAGGAAGTAAAATTTTATATTCATGTCTCAATCGAAAAATTTCTTCAAGAGCGGGATATTCGGCTTTAAAGGCTTTTACACTCACAGAGGTTTGTTCAGCCTCTCTATTACCCTGATAAATAACCGTTTTGGCTCCTTCATGAAGGGGCAAAGGAGAAAGCTGATAACCCGTTAAGTTGATGCTAATTTTTGGAAGTTAGATAAGTATAGTATTGATGTGTGATATTAATAGATTCTAGGAGAGGAGACTTCTTTCGAGAAATTTCTCCGGCATAAGTTGTCGCGAAATTGACACAAATTGAATTTATACCTTTTTTCTATAAACTCCGAATTCAATTTTTAAATCTTATAGAGCGTATGAGAGGTGTTGGGTTTTGGTTATTGCGTTTTATAAGTTACTCACGATTAGAAAATGAATTTGGACGAAGTGCAAACCTACGCTGGATATGTAAAATGGAGCGATCGCTGCGGCAATGGGGTAGCGCGATCGCTCCAATCCTAAGTTGTCTCCTGATTACCGTTGCCAGGGCTATCTGTATGCTGGTTGGCATAGGAGAAGGCACGGACACATCATCTCATCTGTATTGAGAATGCCCTTACTTTTAAGAAAATTTTTGATTCTAAATAAATCTCTATATTACAAACACAAATCTTTATTAAGGCGGCGCTAAGCGCGATCGCCGCCTCCAGCTTTATAAAACTTCCCAATCGAGGAAGTGGTAGGAGCATCAGATAATTAAAAAAAGCTTTTGGAAAGCAGGACATTACTTCGGAGTCAGCCTCAACGATGCAAAGGACTCGTCTCAACAATCTCTTTGATGTTGTCAGCCAACAGCTGAGGCGATGGTTTCGCAATCCCTGGCGACGGATATCGCTGGTGGTGATGAGCCTATTAGTGGGCGTGTTTCTAGGAACCGCTATTCCCACAACAGCGGGACAAACCGCTAACTGGGATGTGATTGCCGCTGGATTTTTAATTTTTTTCACCGAAACCGTGAATCGGTTCGTTTACGGCAGAAACCGGCGAGTTGTGCCAACAGGTGAAGGCGTTCCCAACCGCTTATTAGTGACAGAAATGTTGAATGCGCTGAAAATTGGTCTGACTTACAGTTTATTTATTGAAGCCTTTAAACTTGGTTCGTGATGGACTCTCTTCGCCAAATTTTTAACGATTGGATCGCTAGAAAAACGCCGACTTCAGCACAGTTGGAACATTTGGCAGCACAGGCGCTAGCAGATGACTTCCGGGCGAAAGCTTTTGGGATCGCACCCGCCAATGTGGAGGAAGTCATCCGCAAGCGATCGCATTTGTTCCTCTTAATCTATCCCCATCTTTCCTCAGTCCTTAGCCCGCAGTTCCTATCCCTCAGTTTAGAAACGCTGTGGAACCTCTGGCTTCCCCTAGCCACAAAACTAGCGCAGGATCGGCAACAGTTAGGACGCCCCCTCATCCAGGGAATTTTAGGGGGACAGGGAACTGGCAAAACGACTCTGGGAGCCGTCCTTACCTTAATTCTCAAACACCTAGGGAACTCGACACTCAGCCTGTCTCTAGATGACCTCTACAAAACCTATCGCGATCGCCTTGCCTTAAGACAGCAAGACCCCCGCTTGATCTGGCGCGGGCCACCCGGAACCCACGATATTCAATTGGGTTTAGACGTTTTGGACTGTCTGCGTCAGCCATCCGGGCAACCGATTCCAGTCCCTCGCTTTGATAAATCTGCCTGGGAAGGTGCCGGTGATAGGACGCAGCCAGAAATTGTCCAAGACATCGATATCATCCTGTTTGAAGGGTGGTTTGTCGGCGTCCGTCCCATAGACCCTGCTGTCTTTGACAATGCGCCACCGCCGATTCTAACCGCTGCTGAGCGAACGTTTGCCCGTGACATGAATGCCCGATTGCAGGACTATGTACCTTTGTGGGAACGGTTAGATCGGCTGATGATGCTGTATCCCGTTGATTATCGTCTGTCTGTGCAGTGGCGACGGCAGGCAGAACACGACATGATTGCTGCTGGTAAATCTGGCATGACAGATTCGGAAATTGATGAATTTGTCAAGTATTTCTGGAAATCGCTCCACCCAGAGTTATTTATCAAACCGCTGACGAGAAATCCTAGGACGGTAGACTTGGTGATTGAGATTAATCCCGACCACTCCCCCGGTGACGTTTATCGACCGAGCGATCGCACTGATTAAAACCAATAGCAGCCTAACAAGTAAACTCGCGGCTACTTCTGAAAAAATCTAGAACAAGTGCTGGAACTGGAGATTCACATGAATAATGGATTCGAGCGGATAGAAGCGGACAATGTTTTGTGTGTTAATACAAATACTCAGAGACTTTTAATTAATCACTCCACTTTCCAAGTGGGTGAATTCATTAACCGGATGCAGGCTCAGGTAGGAGCAACTGGTGAGCAAATAAAGTGGTTTAGTGAGGGTATAGATTGCAAGGTTCTAAGACCCGGTGCTAACTGGAAACAAGGAAAGGTTAGAGTAACTCTAGAATTTTGCCCGGATGAGCCAGAATCACCACTAGAGGATATTCGTCAGCAACTCAAAGAAGATGATAGCTAATGCCTAATCTTCCCCCTTGGACGCCTCTCCATGCTCAATTGCATCGAATTTTACGCGATCGCCATCTCTTACCGCGAAACCAGCCCCTATTAGTTGCAGTCTCTGGGGGACAAGATTCTCTCTGCTTAATCAAATTACTGCTAGATTTGCAGCCAAAGTGGGGATGGCATCTAGGAATTGCTCACTGCGATCACCGCTGGCGTCCGGATTCCCAAGCAAATGCTAACCATGTGGAACAGTTGGCGAGAACCTGGCAAGTCTCCTATTACTTGGAAACCGCCCCAGAAACGCCATCTATCACCTCAGAGGCAGCGGCGCGGCAGTGGCGTTATCAAGCCTTGAGTGCGATCGCCCAAACCAACAATTTCCCATACATTGTCACAGGTCATACAGCGAGCGATCGCGCCGAAACCCTCCTTTATAACCTGATGCGCGGCAGTGGTGCCGATGGATTACAAGCCCTAACCTGGCAGCGTCCGCTGACTTCAACACTGCATCCAACACTGCAACTGGTGCGCCCTCTTCTAGAAGTCACTAGGGCACAAACCGCTCAATTTTGCCAAGAATTTCAGATTCCCGTTTGGGAAGATTCCACCAATCAAGACTTCAAGTATGCCCGTAACCGTATCCGCCAAGAGTTACTGCCATACTTACAAACTCACTTCAACCCCCAAGTCGAGCAAACACTGGCGAAGACAGCAGAACTTTTACGGGCAGATGTGCAATATCTTGAAGAAGCCGCTCAGAAGCTGCTGCAACAAGCCTTAGAAAACGAAGACTCGCCACTCAACCCTGAGTATAGGCAGGGAGACGCCGCCCCTACAGCACTCAGCACTGACTCCAGACGTGACCCCAGACTCAATCGCCTCGTATTGCGTCAAGCCCCCCTAGCCCTGCAACGTCGCGTTATGCGGCACTTCCTCGCCTCAGTTCTACCCATCGCCCCCAGCTTCGAGCAAATCGAAAAACTGACTGCCTTAATTACAGCCCCCAACCGCTCTCAAACCGATCCCTTTCCTGGGGGCGCGATCGCACAAGTAGATGGAGCTTGGATTTCAATTAAAAACTAAAAATCCAAAATTAAAAATTCAGAACGACTCATTTTTAATTTTGGATCTTTAATTTTTAATTCTCATGCCGCATTCAACTAACCACCGATCAAGGTGAGGAGAACTTGCCGCATCTCAGTAATTGATTGCAGCTGATAGTCACCCGTTTCCTGAACCTGAGCCAACGTCCCCACGATTGCCTCCAACTTCTGCCGCATCTCATTCAGGCGATCCTGCATTGGCTGTAGCGTTTCCTGATAGGTATTTACCTTGCCCACGAGTTCCGCCGCCGCCGCCCTCATTTCCTGCAATTTCTGCTCTAGCTGCTTAATCTGCTGGCGCTCTTGCTCCTGTTCGCCAGCTTGATGGTCAATCATGCCTTGAGCTTGCTGAATGCTCATCCGCACCTGCTCAATCTGGCTTTCCAGCTTTTGTAGTTCCTCTGCCTGTTGTTGTCGTTGGCCCTCCAATTGACTCAGAACTGGACCCAAATCAATCTTTTGATTGTCCTGCCCTTCATTGTCCACAATTCCTTGCCGTCGCCGCAGCACCCGCAAGTGTTGATTTAAAACTTCTTCTCGCTCCCGCAGGTAGATGCGTTGGCCCACCAGCGTCTCATCCAGCATTTGGTAGCAATCCTGCTCCTCTGCTAGCTCATTTTCCAAACTGAGGCGGTCATACTCGCTGGCTTGCTCGATCTTCGTCTGCAATTCCTCAACCGTTTGACGCTGCAAGGTCAACTCTTCTTCTTGGTCATTGACAAAGCGCATCACTTTTTCCAAATCTTGCTGAAGATTTTGCACGGTTTCTTGCAGCTCGCCTAGGGGCATTTTCTCCAGCGCTTCCAGATCGACCTTTTGGCTAATCTTGACACCCGTTGAAGTTGTTGCCAGACGGTGAAGTTGCTCGTACAGCTCCTCCTGATTTCGCAACTGGAGACTCTGCATCTGAGCATACTCCTGCTTGATCTCCAGGGAATTTTGAAGCACCATCCGCTCTAAACGCACTTTTTCCAGAGCCTCTTGAGCCTGCTTTAACTCCTCCGTGCGTCTTTGCAGTTCCTGAGTTTGCTGGTCTACTTCCGCTTGCTTCTGTTGGGCATTGTTGCGTTGTTGCTCCAGATTTTGCCAGTGCTGGTCTAGGGTTCCCTGCTGCCCGTTGACAATTTCAAAAGCCAGATTCAGTTGTTCTCGCACTGCTTCCGTAGGAGGGATCGCCGAAGCTAAACGATCTAGTAATTCCCGAATCTTTTGACCTTGCTCCTCATCTAATACCGTTCCCTGTTGGAACTCCGCCTGTCGTTCCTCCAAGCGTCGCTGCTCGCCCCGCAAGTGTTCCCACGCTCCCTCCATCTCGATGCGGTTGCGATCGCACTCTTCCCGCAGTCGCTCAATTTCCTCCCGCGAACTGTCAATTTCTTGACGTTGCGCCTCCAACCGTTCAAAGTCTTCCTCCAACTGTTGCAGTTGTTCCACCCGCGCTTCCATTTCCATTTCGCGCCGGTTTAGCTCCTGACTCTGATAAGTCAGCGACTGCTTCCACTGTTCAATTTCTTCTTCCTGAGTTTTCGACTTTTCCAGTTGGCGAGAGAAATTCTGCAAGATATTCACCAACTGACGCCCCGCCTCTGTCGGCGGACGCTGCACTTGCCGATTCCCGCTTAGCTCAACCAGCACCAAGACGCCACCATTAAAATTATTGGCTTCTTCAGGAGCGGAAATCACTTCATCAGACGCAGCACGCCAACTCTGGTCATTCTGCTGACAAGCCAGCAGTTTTAGTTCGGCCTTGCCACCACCAAAAACACCGCCACTCTTTTTTTGTACTTCTGCTAGATACAGCACGCTGATGGTCCTCTTGATGTATCTTGTGCCCGCTTGTTGACCGATCTCTGGTCCCACCAGAGCCATGCCGCCATAATTCTCGCCCAGGCTTCATAACCAGAACGATCCTAACCTTTTCAGACCTTGTTGTGGAAGTGCCGACCCACGAGGCGCTTCCACCTTTGAATTCACACCCCGATCTAAAACGCGATCGCCTTTTGGTCAGTTTCTCCCTGAAGACTCCGTAATTTAGCCCGTGTTGGCAGCTACGTCAAGTCTTAAATTAAACTAAATATGTTTCGATTTCTTTCTTATTTAATATTTAACTTGAATCCTAGGCAATCCTGCCACAGACAATTCTCGGCTAGTTCCATTTCTAATTGAACCCGGCAAAAGCAACCAGACAAATAACTTGCATGGGTTTGACTTTTGTCAGTAAAGATTGTGCCTTCGCCAGAATCTCTTTCCCTGGTACTGTATTATCTGGCTCCATCCTTTACTCAAAGAAAAACTACCTAATTGTAAAGATTTTTATAGCAGGCACCGCGGAAAACTTGACAAATGCAACATTAACTCAGATTCAAACGGTTATTAGGAGCGCATTTTCATTACATGCAGGGAACGTTAAATGAAATTGATATACGCAGCATCCTGCAACTGATCGAATTAGGTCAGCGAACAGGCGAATTATTCGTGGAGGCATACAGCTCACCCGTTCAAGGAACGGGTGAGCATGTAGGGGCGCGACGTACCAGCATCCCCTACCGAGACGCAAAACTCAAAGAACCAGGGCCGTTCTGGTTTGTCTTCTTCCTCAACGGACAAATCGCCTATGCTAGCGATGGAACCGGCAGTTTGTTGCGTTTGCGCGACTACCTACGCCGTTATCGAGCCGAAACCTCCCTCAAAACTCTGGAAGTCCCCTTAATTGATGCGATTAATGCGCCCGAATACGGCTACTTGTGGGCACTGTTGGAAAATCATATTTTGACCCCCGCTCAAGGGCGCAGCATCATCCGCAGTATGGTGCATGAAACCTTATTCGACCTCCTCAGCCTTCATCAAGGCTCCTTCATCTTCGACATTGGCCCAGCGCTAGCACCACAACTTACCACCCTAGAAATTGCCCCCCTCGTCGCCAAGATCATGAAGCAGGTGCAGGAGTGGAAACAATTTCATCCCCACATTCAATCTCCCAATCACTGCCCAGTCATTGCCGATGCAGTTTCTTTACGCGCTGCCCTGCCAGAAAATGCTTTTAAAACCCTAGATCGCCAGCTAGATGGAAAAACCTCCCTACGGCAGCTAGCCCGATATCTAAATCGTGAAATTTTAACTGTGGCAAGAGCCATTTATCCCTATGTACAACAAGGTTGGGTACAACTGCAAAGTTGTACCAGCGACGAAACAGCAGCCAGTCGCCGAGTCGGAATTAGCATAGAATCCGATTCGACCCCAGCCAACAAAATTCCTCGCGTTGTCTGTATCGATGATGACGTTGCCATCGGTAAAACCGTCGAATATATCCTAAAACCACAAGGTTATGAGGCAACCGCGATTAGCAATCCTCTTAAAGCACTCAGTCTCGTCTTCCAACTCAAACCCGACTTGATTCTTTGTGATATTGCAATGCCCGACCTCGAAGGCTATGAGATTTGTGCCATGCTCCGGAAATCAACCGCTTTTCGACAGACCCCCATCATCATGCTGACTGGCAAAGATGGATTTATCGATCGGGTCAGAGCCAGGATGGTAGGCGCAACCGACTACCTAACTAAGCCTTTTGGAGAAAGTGAGTTATTAATGCTACTAGAGAGATATATTGGCCCTGGTGAAAAGGAATCAACGATATCAGAACCTTTAGACCCTACAGAGTTAAATCGAGAGATAGAAGAAACAGATGTACGAGTCGGGTAGAATTGCCCCACCGATGAGGCGGGGCTTCATTCAATGATGAAATTAGGAATAGACTATGGACTAGGGACTATCAACGACGGGCTACCGACTACAGATACTAAGCAAGTCGTGGGGGCAATCGTTTACCAGCGACTCTCCAAAGCAGGGGAGATATTTCGTAAACAGCGCCCGTACAGGAGTCTAAAGTTAGATGGGATACTTAAGTCATGACATGGTTGAGGGGTGAACCAATCGTGGCTTACGAGCGTTCATGTTTGAACCGGCAGACAGGTAGGTAGGGAGTTATGAGTGTAGTTCTGGTTGTAGAAGACAGTCCCGCACAACGGGCAATGATCTCAGACCTCCTCAAGGGAAGTGGGTTAACCGTAACGATTGCCACTGATGGTGTCGAAGCCTTGGAACAAATTCTCAAGTCTTGCCCCGACTTAGTGGTATTGGATATTGTCATGCCCCGAATGAACGGTTATGAGGTATGTCGTCGGCTCAAAGCCGACCCAAAAACCCAGAATGTTCCTGTGGTAATGTGTTCGTCGAAAGGAGAAGAATTTGACCGCTACTGGGGAATGAAACAAGGTGCAGACGCTTACATAGCCAAACCCTTTCAGCCAACCGAGCTAATAGGGACGGTCAAACAGCTGCTACGAGGCTAACAAGCCATTAGCCATTAGCCCAAAACTACTGACCTCCAAAGTTCTAGTAGCTTTTAGGTTTCGAGAAGTAACAAAAGCTAACAGCTAACAGTTAACAGCTAAGGAGATAGAATGGTCGGCAATCCGGACTTTTTAACAGGCAGCGGTCAAGATCACTCACCCGGATTTCAGGAACTGGAGAGTCCTGAAGGTGAATTACACCTGCGGTTTTACGTTCCATCCGGTAACGAATTTGCCCTAGGAGCCAGTGGAATCCGTGAAGTGGTTTCTCCATCACCAGACAGGATTACTCCAATTCCCAACGCTTCTCCCCTCCTGTTAGGAACGCTGAACTGGCGCGGGCAAGTGATTTGGGTCGCAGACCTCGGGCAGTTTTTAGGGGATTCATCTGCCCTGAACACAGACAAACCTGAGATTCCAGTGATTGCCGTTGAAGACCAGGACACCATGTTAGGCTTAGCCGTTGAGCGTATTGTCGGCATGGACTGGCTCGATATCGATCAGGTACAGATGCTTACTAACGTTCCAGACAGTATGGCACCTTTTCTTAAGGGTGAGTGGTTATTAGACAAAGAGAAAAATCAGTTTCTCCGACTATTAGACCAAGTCGCAATTGTTCGCTCAGCGCGATGGGCAGCATGAAATCAATTAAAAATTAAAAAGTAAAAAGGCAAAATGAATTTTTTAATTTTTAATTTTTAATTTTTACTTGTTTTGGGGGAAGCAAATGAAATCAAGTACAGATTACACACAAGAATATCAACACGCATTTTCGGCCTACACGCTGGGCAACTACGAAGAGGCAGCTGCCATCATCGATCGGTTAGTCGAAAATTTTCCCAATGACCCAAATGCTCGGATTCTACGGGGTCATATTTACTGTTATGGATTACAGCAGTACGCGATCGCGCAAGAACAATACGAGTTGGTGCCTCAGCTCACCGACGACCAAGAGTTTATCGATTGTGCCAACAACGGAATAGAATACGCCCTCTCTTGCCAAAACTACTCCGAATCGGTTGGTGCAACTTCCGATCCCGTTGGTGGCGAGTTGGAACCAGACGAATTTGCACTCAACCATGATGATTATGCGATTCCAGAAGCCAACGCAGCATGGCCATCCCTAGAAGAACCAGAGATGGCAACTCAGGACATCTCTTCTCTAGATGATTTCGACTCCGGAGATTTTCAGGATATAGAGTCTTACTCAGCGGCGAATCCGTTTGTCAGCTCGGACTATACAGATAGTGCAACAGCACAAACACCAGAAGCCTATCACGACCCCTTTGCACAATCATGGTCGCCCAGTTCTCTGGATGACGAGACTGGATCGCCCGCAACCAATACAGATTTTGATGCAGAGGCATTTCCGCTCGACGCCTTTACTGACTTCGATCAAACGGCGGATCGTGAATTTCAAATGCCATCGGGCAACTTCGAGAATGACAATTCGACATTTGAAATTCCCAATTCTTCCGACACTTTAGAAGAACCCAATTTCAATTACTTTCCTCTGGAAGACGAAACACTGTTAATGAGATCCGGAGAGCTGGAATCCAGAAGAACAGAGGAGGAAAGTTTCGGATATGACAGTCAGGATGCCTTAGGCGATACCGAACCTTATAGCAGTAGCAACGATCCCACCCGATCCCGTCACCGCCCGTTTGAGACTCATCCCTACGAAGACGATGCTACTTATGTCGCCCATTCCGATCAAAACGGGAATACCCGAAATGACCAATTTGACTTTGAAGCCTTTGACGATGCCATTAGCTATGACTCGTTTTCCTCAGAAAATCAACAGCGCAACCGGCTCAATGAAAGTAGCAGCGACTTCTTAGACGAATTTGGTGATTTTGGAGACGATTTAGGGAGCATTCCGGATTTCGATCTGTCCCATTCAGAAGGCAATAGCCAAGGATTCTCCGCAGGAATTTCTGACTTGGGAACCTCTTCAAGACGGGCATCTGGAGATTCCAAGCGGAAGGTAGAGACGCGAACTTTTACCGAATCTTCCGGAAGTTCAAGCTTGGGCGTTCACGATGATGAATTTAGCATCACCGGAACCTCCGAACAAAGCCCCGGAACGATTTCCTTTACTCCAGAAGGCTCCAAAGCAGAGCCAAACGTCACTATCGAACAAGGCCCTTTGGCTGCCTTTGAAAACGCCCCTCTGAGTAAAAAGCCGCTGATCTCTGCCGCCGCTGCCGGAATTGTCTCCGCCGTTGTCGTTGCACTTGTCAGCTTCATCTCCGCGAGTGCTGCTCCCCAAGACAGCAAAAACACTACAATCTCCCATCTCCGTAACACCAGCTGGGTGATGAGTCTGGCAGCGGGTGCCGCCACCTTTGGGACTACCCTGGCTTTAGGACGAATCACGACTCGGCAAATCAAAAAAACCACCGAAGACCTCCAAGCCCAGTTTGAGTCTGTCTCTGGTGGCAACTTTAATGCCCAGGCAACCGTTTACTCAGAAGACGAATTCGGTTCCCTTGCCGCTGGGTTCAACCAAATGGCTCGCGTCATCCTGACCACTACATCCGAAGCTCAACGCAAAGCTGAAGAGCAAGAACAAGCAAAAGAAGACTTGCAACGTCAAGTGATTCGACTGCTGGATGATGTAGAAGGTGCTGCCCGTGGGGATCTGACCGTGCAGGCAGAAGTCACCGCAGACGTTTTGGGAGCCGTTGCCGACTCCTTTAACCTGACCATTCAAAACCTGCGGGAAATCGTTCAACAGGTGAAGATGGCGGCTCGACAAGTCAGTAGAGGAGCGACTGACAGTGAAGTATTTGCTCGCGGTTTGTCTTCCGATGCGCTGCGACAGGCAGAAGAGCTGGCGGTGACTCTCAACTCGGTTCAGGTGATGACTGGCTCGATTCAGCGGGTTGCTGAAAATGCGAGAGAAGCAGAAGAAGTCGCCCGTGCCGCCTCTGCCACAGCCTTGAAGGGTGGTGAATCCGTAGAACGAACGGTGGCAGGAATTCTGCAAATTCGGGAAACCGTAGCAGAAACGACTCGAAAAGTCAAGCGCCTTGCTGAATCTTCTCAGGAAATTTCTAAGATTGTCGCGTTAATTTCAGGGATCGCTTCCCGAACCAACCTCCTAGCACTCAATGCCAGTATTGAAGCAGCACGCGCCGGTGAGGCGGGTCGGGGCTTCGCTGTGGTGGCAGATGAAGTGCGACAACTTGCAGACCGAGCTGCGAAAGCTTTGAAGGAAATTGAACAGATTGTGCTGCAAATCCAGAGCGAAACGGGTTCGGTGATGATGGCAATGGAGGAAGGCACCCAACAGGTAATTGATGGAACGAAGCGAGCAGAACAGGCAAAGCGGAGTTTGGAAGACATCATTCAGGTTTCAAATCGGATCGACGCCCTGGTTCGCTCGATTACTGCTGACACGGTGGAACAGACAGAAACTTCTTCTGCTGTTGCCCAGGTGATGCAATCGGTGGAACTGACCGCGCAAGAAACTTCCCAGGAAGCGCAACGGGTATCCACTGCGCTGCAAAACTTGGTCGGAGTGGCACGAGACCTGCTAACTTCCGTCGAACGCTTCCGCATCGAAGCTACTGAGGGGAAATAAATTGAGAAATCAGAAATTGTGGGGCAAAAACGACTGAAAATTACCCTGGAAACGCGATTAATCGGGTTTCTACAAATCGGGCAAAAATCAATGATGTCGATTCTGTATAGATTGGGTACATTAAAAGCAATCTAGTGGAGAAAAAAACTTCTTTCTCCTACTCAGCACTCCCTACGGGAAGCCGCCGTATGGGCGTCAATAGCACTCAGCACTCTCGAAGGATACTGCTATGCAGCCGGAGCAACAACAGCGAATCATGGGCTACTTCATTGAGGAGGCGAAAGACCACCTCAATACCATTGAACAGGGATTGGTGAATCTGCAAAGCACCATTGAAGATTCTGAAATGGTGAATGAAGTTTTCCGCGCCGCCCATTCGGTCAAAGGCGGGGCGGCAATGCTGGGAATCAACAGTATTCAGAGAACCTCCCACCGCTTAGAAGACTGCTTCAAAGTCCTCAAAGAGTGTCCGGTGAAGATTGACCAAAAACTAGAGTCCCTCTTTTTGAAGGTTTCCGATACCCTCAAGGAATTGATAGAACAACTCAGTGGCCCATTTGGTCTGACTGAGGAAATTGCTAACGGTATCATGTCAGGCGTCGAGCCGGTATTTGAGGAACTGAACCAGCATATGACATTCCTAGTGAATGGGGCTGGCGGGAATGTCTCCTTAGAGGCGGCTAGCGGCGCTCAAGAGGCAGGGACGGCAACGGCGGCAGGAGGCTACCTTCGAGATGGGCAAGCCCAAAAACGCTTTCAAAGCGACGTACTCAACCAGCTGCGCGAAATGTTGCAGCTATTTAAACAAACCGACCAACCCAGGTGCAGACAACAGCTTCAGGAAATCTGCGGTTCTTTGGAACGGATGGGCGAACAATATGAATGCCCGAAGTGGTCAGAACTGATTCAGGCTTCGGCAAGCGCGATCGCAAATCCAGAAAATTCCTATCGCACTCTGGCTACTGTCGTTATTAAAGAAATTAAACAAGCCCAAGAGCTGGTGCTAGCAGGTCGCGCTAGCTCAATTGAGCCGAGTTCCCAGCTCAATGCACTCCTACCATCCTCCGCCACTCCATCGCTTTTGGAGCAACTGGATGCCGAACCCGCGCTCATCTATTCAGCCCAAGAACTAGCTGGAGCAACGACTGCCGATTTACAGACCCGAATCGCGTCTGTACAATCGCAGCATTCTATGACCCCAGCAGAAGGCGGAATCCGTCAAAGCCGACCAAAAGCAACCGACCGTTTCAACTACTCAGAGACCTTTATCCAAGAAGAACGGTTTGGGGCTGGTGAATCGGGGGCTGGGTTGAAGGAACCCTCCCTTACCTCCGCGAATTCAGATACGACGTTCTCTCAACCGAGTATCAAATCATCTCGCGGTAAGGAATCTGCCAATCATCCAGCCGATCCCAACGGGCCGGAAGTCGGCATGGCAGAACTCAATAGCCTTGCTGATTTGTTTGAAGGGGAAGCCCCGGATCTGGATGAAACCTGGCAAGAAGAACAAGTCATTGGCGATGGGGCAGAGAATATGGGCACAGAGCGTCAGGAATGGTTGAATCTTGAACAAGAAAACGACTTTTCTGACTTACTGGGTGGTGATACAGATGGGTTAGGAAAATCTGCCACTTCAGCAACCGAGGAAGATGATTTAACTTTATTTGGATTTGGCGAAGACTTAGTAGAGGAAGGCGAAACGCCTTCAGCCGAAAGCGAACGGGAAGATGCTACACAATTGTTCGCAGGTAGCGTGTTAGATGGAGATGGAAATGGAGATGATGATTTTTCTGACCTGCTGTTTGCGGCAGATGCCCCAAGCGCAGCTTCAGAAGCAACCCCATCAGAGAATTTAGCCAATCTCTGGAGTGACAGTTTCTTAGAAGATGAAGGCTTTGAGCAACAGGAGAATGCCAACCTTTTAAGCGAGTCGCTTGCGGCTGCTACAGATGAAGATTTATTAGGCATTCTTACCTCTGAGAATTTAGACTTGGCACTCTTGGCGACAGAATCTGAAGCGTTAGAGTCGGATTCGGATGAAGATCTGTTTGGTGCTGCGGGTATAGATACTAACGAAAATGACTCGATCGAGGCAGCAGCGAGTCAGGAGTCGTCAGACTGGGAATTGATGACAACAGGAACGCTGTTTGGCGAAGCAGCCGAGAACAGCAACCAGGAAGTTTCAGAAGAGTTAGAAACTCCATCGATCATGTCTACAGAAGGGTCGGACTGGACTACAGATTGGTCGAGCGAGGATTTGCAGGTACTCGATAGTGTTGCTGCCGCCGAGCCAATCGCCACGACTGGTAACGATTTACCAGATTTTGTGTTTGAGGATGAGCAGAGTACGAGTACAGCTTTGACAGGCGATTTGGAGATGGGGAGCCTGTTGGAAGATGAAGTTGATTTAACGGCAGCAGGTTGGGAAGAAGAACCCGACTTTAGCAACTTGGATCTGTTTGAAACCCCACACGCCAGAGCAGACAATGGCGATGTTCTCGAGGAACTGATGTTGGATGACAACACAGATCTGTGGCTTGAAGAAACGATGCCAAGAAACGAGACAAACGACCTGCTGGACTTGAGTGCAGCAATAGGAACTCCTTTTGAGTCAGAAGCGATCGCACCCGAAATCGAAGCGGATGCGGTAGGAGATGTTAACCTCGACTTTAATTGGCCTGCCATACCAGGTGTGGAAGATATCGATGCCAGTACAAGCAGCGTTGACAGAGCTTTCCTAGAGGATTGGTCAGCAACAGACTTGGCGTGGGACGAGACAATCCAACCCGCGGGCTTCTCAGAAGTAACAGCAGCTCAAATGCCAGGAACGGCACGAGAAGACCTAGAAGATTGGGAAAACCAACTGGAGTTCAATGAAACTTTGGTTGAAGAGCCATTCTCAGCTTTAGACGATTTAGATATTCCCAGCAATTGGGCGTCTCCAGATGCATTTGCACTGGATACAAGCGCCTCAGACGCAAGGAACGAAGAAGCACTGGACTTGTTGGAGTTGGACAATCCACAAACCAGTCCCTTTAGCCTGGATTGGGAAAGTGAAGCGGAAAGCACTGGTAGCGAGATCGAGAACCTAGCGCTACAAGAAGATGCAGATGCGAATGGGGCGCTAAACTCTGTTCCTAATCTTACCGAAACTGTCTCGGTAGATGAGTTAGGTGATTTCTTTGGGTCGCAAGCAGCAGAGCTAGAAACAACAGAATTCGCATCTTTAGATGAATCTCTTGACATGAATGGGGAAAGCCATGAAGTGCCCCAACTTAACGCATTAGATAACTTCTTTGAGGCAGAGCCAGAAGCAACTGCAACAACTGAGTGGGATAGTTCTCTGGACTTTGCCAGCATGAGCCTATCCAATGGAAATACAGATGCTTTTGATGCTAGCCTAGGCGAGCCGTTATCCAGTTTGTTTGATCCTAGTCAGGAAGAGTCCCTTGTTTCGGCAGACGCCTCCGATGATTTCTTCGCTACAACCGATGCGTTTTTAGAGCTGCCGTCAGAGGAAACATCTCAAGAATCTCTGGATGCCGCAGAAAATCTAGAAACAATGTTAGGCGATGAGCCATCTTCCAGTACCGATGCGCTGGATGCGCTGGATTTGAATGAAGAAAATCTGTTAGCTACTGAATTCGACGCTGAGTGGGGAATCGACTCAGCAGCAGTACCTGTCGACGCAGCTTTCGAGCTTGATGAGGATCTCTTAGATTCCTCGTTGCCTGCGGAAGCCCCAGAGAATCTGGAAGCAATGTTTGGAGAAGCACCTGCACCAACTCCAGAAGCGCTGGAATTAGCAGATTCAGACCTATTTGGCAGCGACATGGACGATGCTGAGTGGGGAATCGACTTGGCGGCGGTGCCGGTGGAGTCAGACAATTTGGAAGCAATGTTTGGAGAAGAAGCATCATCTGCACCGACTCCAGAAGCGCTGGAATTAGCAGATTCAGACCTATTTGGCAGCGACATGGACGATGCTGAGTGGGGAATCGATTTAGCCGCGATGCCGGTGGAGTCAGACAATTTGGAAGCAATGTTTGGAGAAGAAGCATCACCTGCATTGACTCCAGAAGCGCTGGAATTATCAGATTCAGACTTATTTGGCAGCGAAACGGAAGCTGAGTGGGGAATCGACTTAGCAGCAGTGCCTACGGAAGCCCCAGAGAATTTGGAAGCAATGTTTGGAGAAGAAGCATCATCTGCATCGACTCCAGAAGCGCTGGAATTATCAGATTCAGACTTATTTGGCAGCGAAACGGAAGCTGAGTGGGGAATCGACTTAGCCGCGATGCCGGTGGAGTCAGACAATTTGGAAGCAATGTTTGGAGAAGAAGCATCATCTGCACCGACTCCAGAAGCGCTGGAATTAGCAGATTCAGACTTATTTGGCAGCGAAACGAGCGAAACGGAAGCCGAGTGGGGAATCGACTTAGCCGCGGTGCCGGTAGAGTCAGAGAATCTGGAAGCAATGTTTGGAGAAGCACCTGCACCAACTCCAGAAGCGCTGGAATTAGCAGATTCAGACCTATTTAGCAGCGACATGGACGATGCCGAGTGGGGAATCGACTTAGCAGCAGTGCCTGCGGAAGCCCCAGAGAATTTGGAAGCAATGTTTGGAGAAGAAGCATCATCTGCACCGACTCCAGAAGCGCTGGAATTAGCAGATTCAGACCTATTTAGCAGCGAAACGGAAGCTGAGTGGGGAATCGACTTAGCCGCGGTGCCGGTGGAGTCAGAGAATCTGGAAGCGATGTTTGGGGAACAAGAAGCACCAACTCCAGAAGCGCTGGAATTAGCAGATTCAGACCTAGACCTATTTGGCAGTAACGATACGGAAGCTGAGTGGGGAATCGACTTAGCTGCGGTGCCAGTGGAGTCAGAGAATCTGGAAGCGATGTTTGGAGAAGAAGCATCATCTGCATCGACTCCAGAAGCGCTGGAATTAGCAGATTTAGACCTATTTAGCAGCGACATGGACGATGCCGAGTGGGGAATCGACTCAGCGGCGGTGTCTCAAGAGGCAGCTTCCGAGTTAGAGGATCTCTTAGGTAGCGAACCAGTAGAGTTTGGGGATGGATTGGATTTTGAAGAGAATCTGTTAATTGGAGAAATTCCTTCAGAAAACCAAGCGTCTGACGCAGATGAGTTGAAGGAAGTTGACGATCTCTGGGACTTAGTGACAGAACAACAAGAGATTGCAAATCCTTCAGAGGCTGCTGTTTTAGATGAGTTGTCTTTGCTAGAGACAGTTGGAGAACAAGACCAAGACTTAGCCATCTCATTAGTGGAAAACGATGAGTTTGACGAATTAGAGGCAATGTTGGGTGAGGAAGTGTTCGCAGAACCAGCATCTAACTTGGCAAGTAACGATGAGTTTGACGAGTTGGAAGCACTGCTAGGCGAAGAGGAATCCGTGCCAGCGGCTTTTGATGCAGAAGACATGAATGAGTTTGCTGACTTGGAAGCTCTCTTGGGGGATGATGAACCTCAGCTTGTTCCTCAATTTGCTCAATCGCAGCGTTCTCCTACGAAGCCGATAGCTGAAACAACTACATCCGCAGACGCCCTTGACGATGGATTTGGGGATTTGGAGGAACTGTTGGGACAGGCTGAGGAGACGATGGGTGGGCCACGTAGTGTGAAAACAAGCCCAGGCCAAGTTCGCCCGGTTAATCGTCCCCGTCCGGTTAAAGTGTTTGAACAGACCATGCGGGTGCCGGTTAAGCACCTAGACAACCTCAGCAACCTGGTGGGGGAATTAGTGGTGAACCGGAACACTTTGGAACAGGATCAAGAACGCCTGCGACAATTTCTGGATAACTTGCTGCACCAGGTACAGCAACTCAGTGACGTGGGAGCGAGGATGCAGGATCGGTATGAGCGATCGCTCCTAGAAAGCTCTCTACTCGCCAGTCGTCAAAGCAATCGGTTCAACGCCCGACCTGACCATACGTCGGCAGCGCAGGAGGCTCCCGCCAACAGCCGTTTTGGTTTGGGTGAATTGGAACTCGATCTGTTTACGCCTTTCCACAGCCTTTCCCAAGAAATCATTGAGCTAATTGTCCGCGTCCGAGAGTCGGCGGCTGACATTGAATTCCTCGTTGATGAAACCGACCAGGTCGCCCGGATGCTGCGGCAGGTGACGACTCAGTTGCAAGAAGGATTGACGCGATCGCGCATGGTGCCTTTTGCCCAAACTGCCGACCGCTTGCCCCGTGCCGTCCGCGAGATTTCTCTCAAGTGCGGCAAACAAGCCGAGCTACAGATTGAGGGTCGGGAAACCTTGATCGATAAAGTGATCCTGGAACACCTCTACGACCCGATGACGCACCTGGTTAACAATGCCATCACTCACGGCATTGAACCGCCAGAAGTGCGTACAGCCGCCGGGAAGCCTCCCGTAGGTCGGATTACCATCCGAGCCTTCCACCAAGGCAACCAAACCGTTATTTCCGTCTCGGATGATGGTGCAGGTATTGATTCAGAACGGGTAAAGGCAAAGGCAGTCGAAAAAGGGCTGATTACCGCATCTGAAGCCAAGTCCATGACCCGTCTGGAAGTTTACGATCTGCTCTTCCATCCTGGTTTTAGTACCAAAGACAAAGCCGATGACTTCTCAGGTCGCGGCGTCGGGATGGATGTGGTTTGCACCAGTTTGAACGAAATTCGCGGTGTAATCACAACAGACTCCACCCTAGGCAAGGGCACTACCTTTACCGTTCGTCTGCCCCTTACCTTAAGTATTTGCAAAGCACTTTGTTGCCTGAGTGACAAAGCTCGCATTGCCTTCCCGATGGATGGGGTGGAAGATATGTTGGATGTGCCCCAAGACCGCATTCAAACGAACTCAGAAGGTGAGACCTGTATCTATTGGCGCGACTCTCTCATGCCCTTCCAACCTCTAGAGGAACTACTGACCTACCAGCGTCACCTCAGTCGAGGCACCGTTTATGGTGGAAACAGGGAAGATGACATGATTTCGGTTGTCGTGCTACGCAGTGCTGGCAATTTTATCGCCGTCCAAGTAGATCAGGTGCTGGGAGAACAAGAAATTGTGATTAAGCAACTGGAAGGCCCTGTGCCCAAGCCCCTAGGCGTCGCAGGTGCTACTGTCTTAGGGGATGGTCGGATCATGCCCATTGCTGACGTTCTAGAGCTGATTGACTTAGCGACGGGTCGGATTGGCAAAGACCGTAACGTTTCTCTGTGGGATAAGGCGGGTGTTTCCCTTCCTGTAGAGGCTCCAGCAGTGAAGACCGATCCGATGGTCTTGATTGTAGATGACTCAATTACGGTGCGCGAACTTCTCTCCATGACCTTTAACAAGGCAGGATACCGAGTGGAACAAGCCCGTGACGGTCAAGAAGCTTGGGATAAACTTCGGTCGGGTCTGCCTTGCGAGATTGTCTTCTGCGACATTGAAATGCCTCGCATGGACGGACTCGAGTTGCTCTCACGGATTCAGAAAGACCCCAGCCTCAACCATCTGCCGGTAGCCATGCTAACTTCTCGTGGCGCTAGCAAGCACCAGCAAATGGCAGCTCAGTTGGGAGCGAAAGGCTACTTTACCAAGCCTTATCTGGAAGAAGCGCTCCTCGATGCCGCCCAACGGATGATCAAAGGTGAGGTGCTGCTGAGTATTAACACGAACGCCTAATAGTAGGGGCGGGGTTTCCCCGCCCTTTCTAGATAAAACGGAAGATGAGAGTAGGTAAGGTGGGCAAGTGTCCACCTTTTTTGATATCCGGCTCCGGCGGGACAGTGGCACCCAGCCTGTTTCAGGCCGGGAAACATCAATCATGACCCAGGAAACCAGTGAGGTATTGGCTTTCACCAAGCGCTTGGGTCAAAAATCTACTGGTTGTTGCCCCGCCGCTACAGGCGCTACAGAATTTAACTTCAACTCTGGATGATCCGCTTGCACCTGCTGACAATTCCATTCGTTTCGGAACAACAGCACCGGACGCCCCCAGCTATCCTTCACCGTCACGGTGTTGAAAAGACGTCCCACTTTTTGCAGAGCCTCCCAGCCACCGGCTACCCAACGAGCCACACTATAAGGCAATAATTCTGTGTGAGTTTCAACACCGTATTCATTCTGCAAGCGAAATTGCACTACCTCAAATTGCAATTGTCCCACCGCTGCTAGGATTGGGTCGCGTTTGCCTTCATCCACTGAGTACATGATTTGCACTGCACCTTCTTCCCGCAATTCCGAAACCCCCTTGTGGAATTGCTTGAACTTAGAAGGGTTGGGGTTTTTCAGATAAGCAAACAATTCCGGAGAGAAGCAGGGAATACCTTCGTACTCTAGCTTCTGACCCGTATAAATCGTATCGCCAATTGCGAAGACGCCAGGATTGTTCAATCCAATAACATCGCCGGGATACGCTTCTTCAATCGATTCTCTATCTTGAGCAAATAGTTTCTGAGGACGAGACAAGCGAACGGTTTTGCCAGTACGGGCATGATTCACTGTCATGTCTTTTTCAAACTTGCCGGTACAGACGCGCACAAAGGCTATCCTGTCGCGGTGCTTCGGGTCCATATTGGCTTGCAGCTTGAAGACAAAACCCGTGAATTCTGGGTAAGTGGGTGGAATTGCACCATTGCTGCTTTGCCTTGAGCCGGGTTTGAGGGCGTAGTCGAGAAACGCATCCAAAAATAACTCCACCCCAAAGTTGGTCATGGCGCTACCAAAGAACACGGGTGTCATGGTGCCATTGTGAACGAGGTTTAGATCCAGTTCTGAGCCAACGCCTTCCAAAAGTTCTAAATCTTCTTTGAGCTGATAGTAAAGTTCTTGCTCTAGCAGTTCTTCAATTCGTGGATCTCCCACGTCTACAACAGTATCCAGGGCTTCACGCTTGCCATGTGCGCTACGCTCAAATAGGTGAATTTTCTGCTGTCGTCGGTCGTAGACGCCCTTGAAGCGATCGCCCATTCCTATTGGCCAGTTTACGGCATAGGTTTGCAATCCCAATTCCTGCTCAATTTCATCCAGCAGTTCCAATGGTTCCCGTCCGGGGCGGTCGAGTTTATTCACAAAAGTGAAGATGGGGATTTTTCTCATCCGGCATACTTCAAATAGCTTCCGTGTTTGCGGTTCCAAACCTTTCGCTGCGTCAATCAGCATCACCGCATTATCTGCTGCCGCCAGCGTCCGATACGTATCTTCACTGAAATCTTGGTGTCCCGGAGTATCCAGCAAATTAATCTGACAGTTGTGATATGCAAACTGCAACACCGTCGAGGTAATCGAAATTCCCCGCTGTTGCTCCATCTCCATCCAGTCAGAAGTCGCCTTTTTTTGCGCCCGACGCGCTTTCACCGCCCCCGCTTCGTGAATCGCACCTCCGTACAGCAACAGCTTTTCGGTCAGCGTTGTTTTACCGGCGTCGGGGTGAGAAATAATCGCAAAGTTACGCCGACGCTCAACAGCTGCTTGTATTTCAGATTGAGTGGTTGCTTCTGGGGACTGGAAATCAGTAAACATTCGGATGCCTGGTTCGGTACTTTCAACAAAAATTATAAAAGGTTAGATTGTGAAACGATGAAGCGTATCCGTATACAACAGACGGAACAACCCAAACCGGAGATAGCCTTTTTACTTTTATTCGTTCTAGGTTTCCGATTGGACTAAGACGCGATCGCTTCTTTCAGTAACATTCCCGATTAACAACTCTCACCTTCATCAAAAATTTAGATTCACTCCTGCTAGCCGCAATTCGCTAGCAGTTTTGTCTAAGGAGGTAAGTCCAATTAACCGGAAAACCTTGCCCATTCGCCTGCTGTGTTGACAAGCTTTGCTCCTCCATTCGCGAGAACCTAATGCTAACAGAGGTTTCCTCTGTTAAGATTTTTCGCCCCTAAAAAGGGAGAAAGTTTCTCTCTTTCGTCAATAAAAATTCTCACCCTTCTTCCCCCGACTTGTGGGGGAACTGAGAACGCAGGGAAGGTTCGTTTAAGGTTGCACTTTCTTTATATCTATCTACTTAATTTAATTCTAAGCGGATATATTCCGTTAATACTCGTCTCCTATCTCAAATTACGCACTGCTGACGAATCCAAATACAAGGCGCTAAGCAAAGCAAGTTTTTTTTGAAGTTCTACGCTAAGAAACCAACCGTCTTTTTGCAAGAGCAAAACCACTGTAATTTATCCGGTGCAGACCTACCCGTGCCAGCTCTCGCAAGCGAGCGATATTCAGCTATAAAGTAGCAACCCCAAGGAGACTTTATGCCATCACTCTTGCACAATCTTTTTACTTCCGGGCAATTTATCCCGCACGGACACTGCTACTTATGGAAAACAGGGCTAGTGTGGCTGCATATTCTGTCAGATGGTTTAATCGCCCTGGCTTATTATTCAATTCCGCTGCTGTTGGTTTACATTGTCCGCAAGCGAGGCGATTTGCCCTTTGATTGGGTATTTCTGTTGTTTGGCAGCTTCATCATCGCTTGTGGGACGAGTCATGTGTTGGAAATCTGGACCCTATGGCACCCAATGTATTGGCTGTCAGGGTTGGTGAAAGCTGTAGCTGCTGTGATTTCTGTGGCGACAGGTATCGTATTGATGTCATTGATTTCTAACATCCTAGCACTGCCCAGTCCCGCTCAGATCGAGGAAGCCAACCGCCGACTGAAATCAGAAATTCAGGAACGTCAGCAGATAGAGGCGCAGCTGCGAAGTCAAGAATACTGGCTGAATACCCTGATTGATGCGGTTCCGAACGTGGTGAATATGAAAGACGGTGAAGGACGCTGGCTGATCTCGAATCAAGAAGGACTGAAGCTTTTTCAGCTCGAAGGTGTCGATTATCAGGGCAAGACAGACGCAGAACTAGAAGAGTATACAGAATTTTATCAGGAAGCTCTTTTTGGTTGTCAAGAATCCGATGAAAGAGCGTGGCGTGCAGAAACTATTAGCCATTACGAAGAAGAGATTTCATTACCCGATGGTTCAGCGAGGAAGTTTGATGTCGCCAAGGTGCCCTTATTCAACCCAGATGGAAGCCGTAAAGGGATTGTAGTCGTAGCAAGCGACATTACTCAACGCAAGCAAGTAGAGGCGGCATTGCGTGAAAGCGAAGCGAAAAATCGCGCCTTCATCCAAGCCCTACCGGATATGTTGTTTCGGATTTGCAGTGATGGGACTTTTATGGACTTTCAAGCGCCCAGAGAAGATGCTCTGGCGATGCCTCCCAGTCACTTTTTGGGGAAAAGCGTGTGGGAGGTATTACCTGCCGAGTTGGCTGAAGCTACCATGTACAACGTATCGAAAGCGATCGCTTCCGGTGAAACACAACTCTACGAGTATCAAATGACTTCCCTAGACGGCAACCAGCACGATTATGAGGCTCGGTATGCGCGTAGCTTAGAATCAGAAGCTTTGGTAATAGTACGCGATATTAGCGAACGGCAAGCCGCGCTTCGCGAACGCAAGCAGGCAGAAATTGCTTTACAAAAATCGGAAGCGCAATTAAGACAACAGACACTTCATCTAGAAAAAACCTTATGTGAGTTGAAACAAACCCAATCTCAATTGATTCAGAGCGAAAAAATGTCTAGCTTGGGTCAATTGGTTGCTGGTGTTGCTCACGAAATTAATAACCCTATTAACTTTATTTACGCCAATCTAATTCACACCGACGAATATACAAAAGAATTACTACATCTGATTCGCCTCTATCAGCAACACAATTGCGAACCTGTTCCTGAAATTGCCGCAGTCGTGGAGAACCTTGACTTAGATTTTCTTCAGGAAGACTTACCCAAAATGCTGTCCTCAATGAAGGCGGGGACGAACCGTATCCGCGAAATTGTCTTATCGTTGCGAAACTTCTCGCGCTTGGATGAGGCAGAGGTGAAGGCGGTTAATCTCCACGAAGGCATTGACAGTACCCTGCTGATCCTGCAAAACCGCTTGAAAGGGAAACTGGGACGCCCAGCGATTGAAATTATTAAAGAGTATGGCAATCTGCCCCCCATCGAGTGTTATGCGAGGCAACTGAATCAAGTATTTATAAATACCATCACCAATGCAATTGATGCCTTAGAAGAGGCAGAGGCACAGAGGCGCAGAAGTCCAGAGGAGAATTTGGTACACTCTCCTCAGCAGCTTTGTTCCCCAGCGTCCCTGCCTTGGATTCGGATTCGCACTGAAGTTCAAGACGATCGTCAAGTTGTGGTTCGGATTTCTGATAATGGTCTTGGGATAACGGAGGAGGTACGCCAAAAGCTTTTTGACCCCTTCTTTACAACTAAACCTGTTGGTAGCGGCACAGGTTTGGGGTTATCTATCAGTTATCAAATTGTAGTCGAAAAACACGGCGGCAGCTTGAAATGCATTTCCACATCGGGACAGGGGGCGGAGTTCGCGATCGCGATTCCAATTCGGCAGCAACATCAGCAAACGGCTGCGGTCAGTGACCGAAATTCTGCCGCTGTTTCAGGATAACTTCTCTCTGCTTTAGTACCAGAAGCTTTTGTGCCTTTCGGGTACGGAAAGCCGTTCGCTAGCGTGCGGCTCACCCCCAGCGATCGCGTGTTACAGTCTTGACTAGAGGCAACGCAACAGAAGCATTAGGGGGTTTAGATGTACGACACGGACAAGCGAAAGTTGTTGTCGGTACTATCTCATGGCTCGATCTTTCTTAGTACGACACTGGTGTCTATCGGGATACCCGTCGCGATGTTATTTGTATCCGATGATCCAGTTGTGAAAGACAATGCCAAAGAAGCAATCAACTTTCACTTCAATGTTTGGTTCTATGGAGCGATTATTGCCTTCTTAACTTTTATCACCCTTGGTTTATTGGGCTTTATCCTCGGACCTATCGGGTTTATCGTTCATTGGGCACTGACGATTCTGGCAATTACTCACTGTTTGGGTAATCCCGATCAACCCTACCGCTATCCCTTCACCTTCCGCCTGCTTTAAAAAAAGGCACCCAAACCAGAAGTGTACTAGAGATTCGCTGGCTCTTAAAAGGTGCTTGAAGTCGAGAAGGTTGTTAGTTGATTCATCGTAATTTTCCAATAAGAACCCGTTTTCTTTGAGAAGACGGGTTCATGCATATTTTTGAATTTTGTCAATATGGCAATTATTTTACAATGAACAAAGTGCGATCGCTTCCGGTTCACCAATCCAGAGCGATGTGCGATCGCTGGCAAAATTCTAGAGCCTCAAGAGGTTAAAATCCTAATCTGACCCGATCAAACTCCTCTCCTCTACTGTACCGATGGCAGAAACTTTATTCTTCAACGCCCTCCGCGCAGCCATAGACGAAGAAATGGCCCGCGACTCAGCCGTATTTGTCCTTGGTGAAGATGTCGGTCACTATGGCGGCTCGTACAAAGTCACCAGAGACCTGTACAAAAAATATGGTGACTTGCGCGTACTCGACACCCCCATTGCCGAAAACAGCTTCACCGGCATGGCAGTAGGTGCTGCAATGACAGGTCTCAGACCAATTATCGAAGGCATGAACATGGGCTTTTTGCTCCTTGCCTTCAACCAAATCTCTAACAATGCTGGAATGCTGCGCTATACTTCCGGCGGCAACTTCAAAATTCCGATGGTGATTCGGGGGCCAGGTGGCGTCGGTCGTCAATTGGGTGCCGAACACTCTCAGCGCCTAGAAGCTTATTTCCAAGCGGTGCCGGGTTTAAAAATTGTTGCCTGCTCCACACCTTACAACGCCAAAGGATTGTTAAAGGCTGCCATCCGCGACGATAATCCGGTTTTATTCTTTGAACACGTTCTCCTCTACAACCTGAAAGAAGATTTACCAGAGGAAGAATATGTGCTGCCCTTAGATAAGGCAGAAGTCGTGCGGCAAGGCAAGGATGTCACAATCCTTACATATTCGCGGATGCGTCACCATGTCATGCAAGCGGCAAAACAGATGGAAAAAGAAGGTTTCGATCCGGAAGTGATTGACCTGATTTCCCTCAAACCACTGGATTTCGATACCATCGGCGCTTCCGTCCGGAAAACCCACCGGGTGATTATCGTAGAGGAATGCATGAAAACCGGCGGAATTGCGGCAGAATTGACAGCCTCAATTAACGATCGGCTATTTGATGAGCTAGATGCGCCCGTTCTGCGGCTATCTTCCCAGGATATCCCCACACCTTATAACGGAACGCTGGAGCGGTTGACGATTGTCCAACCAGAGCAAATTGTGGAAGCCGTGCAAAAGATGATGGCACTCCAAGTGTGATCGGTCATTAGTCCTTAGTCCCTAGTCTGAGTCAATTGCCAATGACGAATGACTAATGACTAATGCCCGCTGACAATCAATCCGGATCGACCAGCCCAAAAGGGATTATCATAGCATTTGTTTGAGCGGGTCGTGGTATGCAGAGACAGCGTTCTTTATTAGCCTTAATTCTGGTTCTGGTGATTGCTTCTATCACCGTGCTTGCCAGAATTCCAATTCGGCTGGGATTAGACCTTCAAGGGGGATCGCAACTGACGCTTCAGGTGAAACCCACTGAAGGCAAAGAAATCACGCGAGATGATTTAGAAGCAGTTCAGAAAGTCGTAGAAAACCGGATTAACGGTCTTGGGGTGTCTGAAGCAATCGTGCAAACGGTCGGACAAGACCAGGTTTTGGTGCAGCTACCGGGGGTCAGCGATCCGGAGCAAGCAGAACGGGTGCTGGGTGGCACTGCTCAATTGGATTTCCGCGAACAAAAACCGGGTTCGGAAACCCAGTTGCAAATTGAACAACAGCTGCGACGGGAATTAAAAGCGAAGCAGGATGAGTTAAGAAAGACGAAAGATGAAGCGGAGATCGCTAAAAATCAGGAAGCTCTCCAGCGGAGTAACCAAGCGATCGCAGCTTTGTTTGAGCGCACCAACCCCCCACTTACAGGCAAAAACCTCACAGGAGCCACCGCTCGACCTTTTCAGACGAGCGACAACTGGAGTGTCAACATTTCCTTTGATCCTGAAGGAGGCGGACGCTTTGCCCAGTTGACCAAAAATATTGCTGGGACGGGACGCACTTTGGGAATCTTCTTAGATGAAGAACTGCTCAGCGCTGCTACCGTTGAAGTGAAGTATGCCCAAGAAGGCATCAGCGGCGGAGGTGCCGAGATTACAGGCAACTTTAGCTTAGAAGAAGCCAACGAGCTGGTCGTCCAGTTGCGAGGCGGTGCCCTACCCTACCCCGTAGAAATCATTGAAAACCGTACCGTGGGGGCAACCCTGGGGCGAGATAGTGTCCAAAGCAGTATCAACGCTTCTATCGGCGGTCTGATTCTAGTGTTGATCTTCATCGGTGTCTATTACCGCTTACCGGGGGCAATTGCTGGGATAGCCCTATTCATATATTCGCTATTGTGCTTATCTGCCTTTGTTTTACTCGGCGTTACCTTGACTCTCCCTGGGATTGCTGGTTTTATTCTCAGTATCGGGATGGCAGTAGATGCCAATGTACTGATTTTTGAGCGGACTCGAGAAGAATTAAGAGCCGGGAAGAGTTTATATCGCTCGGTAGAATCTGGTTTTTATCGGGCATTTTCCAGCATTTTGGACGGTAACGTAACGACGTTAATTGCTTGTGGTTTTATGTTTTGGCTGGGTTCGGGTTTGGTCAAAGGGTTTGCTCTGACGCTAGCAATTGGAGTTTTAGTGAGTATGTTTACAGCGATTACTTGTAGTCGCACCCTGCTCATGACAGCCATCAGCTTTCCAGAATTACGCAAGCCACAATGGTTTTGTCCAAATCTACCAGCATCAAGGAAGTCTGAGCCAGGGGTAGGATCATGAAACTAAATCTAATCAAACGGCGATCGCTCTGGTGGACGATTTCTGCCGTCCTTATCCTGGTTGGGCTGATTGCAATGGCAATCAACTGGACGCAGATTGGTGCGCCGTTACGTCCCAGTTTAGATTTTGTCGGCGGTACGCGGTTACAGTTTGAACTCGACTGTTCTAAACCAAATAACTGCGATAAACCGATTGATATCGGGGCAGTTCGGGAAGTTATCGCAGCTCAGGGTTTGGGTGACAGTAGCATCCAAGCTTTAACTCAAAACGCTTTAGGGCAAACTCAGCCGGGTTTGTCCATCCGCACCAAAGCGTTGGATGTTAACCAACGTACCAAACTGCAAAATGCCTTAAACCAACTCAGAGCCTTCGATCCCCAAAAGACTCAGATAGACACGGTTGGCCCTACCCTTGGACGCCAGTTGTTTGCCTCTGGTCTACTGGCTATCTTGCTCTCCTTTATGGGTATTTTTGTTTACCTGACCTTTCGCTTCCAGTTCGATTACTCCTTGTTCGCCTTTGTTGCCTTGCTCCACGATGTTTTGATCACCCTGGGGTTTTTCGCCATCTTGAGCTTGGTGTTCGGTACTGAGGTAGATAGCTTATTTGTCGTCGCTATCTTGACTATCATCGGTTTCTCGGTCAACGATACGGTGGTGATCTACGACCGGGTTCGGGAAGTCATTAAACTGAATCCTGGAGAGCATATTAACCAGATTGTCGAAGACGCGGTTAATCAAACCCTGACTCGTTCGATTAACACCACCTTTACAGTGTTGCTGACTTTGTTTTCCATCTTTTTCTTTGGTGGAGAAACGCTGAAAAACTTTGCCTTAGCTCTGATTGTTGGGTTTGCCGCCGGTGCTTATTCCAGTATCTTCATTTCGAGCACCCTTTTAGCTTGGTGGAGAGAACGGACGGGTCAAGCGATCGCTATTGCGGCAACGGAACCCAAAGCTTCTGATGAAATCTGAAGGGCATAAGGCAAGAAGCAATGAATCAGGCAAGAGACGATCGCAGGGAGCAAGGGCGCAGAGGAGCTGGAGAGCCGGAGAGTGGGGAAGTACAGGATAATCTAGATTCAACTTCTCCTCTACCCCTGTGCCCTTCTGAACCTCTGACCCGCAACCCCCTCAGCCATGCTGATGACCCAAGCTTCCAACAGCAAGTGCAAAGGTTACACCGGCTGACTGTCTACGGCAGGTGGTTGGTCGCCGGGTTGCTTTGGATTACGATTGGTCCCTTGAGTCTCTGGGGCTTGCGCTACCCAATTTTTCTATTGCGGGAATACTTTACCTGGGCGGCAGTGCGATATGGACTTTATTACAATCCACTGCCAGCTCTGGGACTTGCTTTGTGCATTGGCATGACAGCTTCTGTATTGGTGTGGCAAAGCCGGAATATTTTACTAGGAATATCCAGCCGGGAACAACATCGCTTAGAGCAACAGGTATATCGGATTCGCCAGCAAGGGAAAAGTCATCCACTTTGGAAGTGGGTTTGTCAAGTCAATTAAAACTTTAATTTCTAACTTTTAATTGTTTCTCAGGCGCACCGAGACAGAGCTGGTTCGGAACGAGTCTGCCGAATCGGAATTTCAATTAAAAACTCTGCCCCCTTTCCCGGTTCGGAAACACAAGTCAATTGACCGCCGTGCTTTTCGACGACAATCTGATAGCTAATGGACAAGCCGAGTCCCGTACCTGTGCCTATCGGTTTCGTGGTAAAGAAGGGGTCAAATAACTTACGACGGACTTCCTCGTTCATCCCAGGGCCATTATCAGCAATCCGGATGGCGATGCGATCGCTGTCTTTGACCTCGGTACAAATCCGAATACAAGACTGAGGAGCCGGGGAGCCAGAAAGCCAGGGAGATACCATCTCCTGTGCCCCTTTGCTTCTGGGTCCCTCTGCCTCCTCCAGGGCATCAATCGCATTATTGAGGATATTCATTAATACCTGGTTGAACTGACCGGCATAGCACTCCACCAATGGTAGGTCGCCATATTCTTTAACGACCTCGATCGCCGGATGGGTAGCGGTAGCTTTTAAGCGGTCTTGCAGCAATCTCAGAGTGTTGTCAATGCCTTCGTGAATGTTGACCGACTTCTTTTCTGCTTGGTCATGGCGCGAGAAGTTCCGCAGAGAGGCGACAATTTGCCGAATGCGGTCAGCCCCTAACTTCATTGAGGACAGCAGTTTCGGCATATCTGCGATCACGAAATCGAGATCGATTTCATCTATCAGATCCTGGATTTCCTCAGGGGGTTCGGGGGAGTGTTTTCCATAAAGTTGCAACAAGTCGATCAAGCTTTGAATATAGTGAATGGCGTAGTCGAGATTCCCGTAGATGAAACTGACGGGATTGTTGATTTCGTGGGCAATACCAGCCACCAATTGCCCCAGACTGGACATTTTTGCACTTTGAATCAGCTGGGTTTGAGTTTGTTTTAATTCGCTTAAGGCCTGTTTTAGCTTTGCTGCTTTTTCTCGCAATTGCGCTTCTGATTGTCGCAAAGCTTTCTCCGCTTGCTGACGCTCTTTAACTTCCCTCTTTAGCAGCTCATTGGCGGCTTTTAATTCAGCGGTGCGTTCCTCGACTCGTCTTTCTAAGTCGTTATTTGCTTGTTCCAGCGCTGCTTGCGATCGCTTGCGTTCGGTGATATCCCTCGTTATTGTGGCAAAGCCGCGCAGCCGTCCATCTTCACTTCGTAAAGCTGTCACGACAACATTTGCCCAAAACTGCGACCCGTCTTGGTGTAAGCGTAAAGTTTCCCATTCACACCGACCGTCTAATGCTGCCTTTTGTAGAACTTGCTCAGGTTTGCCGCTCCTGCTCTCGCTGGAAGGAAAAAAGCAGGAGAAATGCCGACCAATAATTTCCTCTGCCTGATACCCGTTCAGCCTCTCCGCCCCTTTGTTCCAACTAATAACTTTCCCGCTGGTATCGAGCATATAAATTGCATAGTCTTTGACATTTTTGATTAACAAGCGGAAACGCTCTTCGCTTTGCCGCAGTTCCTCTTCTGCCTGTTTGCGCTCGGTAATGTCACGGGCAGCGGCGTAAATTAATTGTTCTTCCGCGCACAGAGCGGCATTCCACAGCAGCCATTTGTAGGTTCCGTCTTTGCAGCGAAAGCGGTTTTCAAAAGTGACCGTCTCCCCGGTGCTGGATAGTTCCTGCAATTGAACCAGAGTAGATTCCCGGTCTTTGGGATGAATAAATGCAATCCACGGCTTGGCTAGAAATTCCTCAGATGTGAACAGGAGCGTTTTTTCGCACATCGGGTTCAGTCGCTTGAAATAGCCATCGAAACCAGCGATGAAAAACATATCCAGTGAGAGCGTGAAGAAACGATTATTCTCTGCTTCCACTTTGCTGCTCTCGGTAATTGGGGATTCTGCCGCTGGGATTGCCATTTTTCACTTTACCTACCTAGTTCGCTCAAATCATCTCCTTGATGCTTTCCCTGATGTTGACGGAGACTCTAGTCCTGATTAATTCTCAAATCTGGCGATGCATGTTTACACATCATATAGTTTTTTATTTATTACTTGACAGTTATTAACAATTTTTATGCGGAAGATTTAGATTTTGCATGTAAAATGCCTTGCCATATATTGCTGGCAAGAAATTTTTAATCCTTAAGCAGAGGATAGCAATCTTCTGTGAAGAGTTCCAGGAAATATAGCTTCTACAAGCTTGGGTGGGTATGATATCGTCTAGGCAACCTCTGTCTAGCTCCAGGCAACAGGGCTTGTCGGGTATATTTTCAAGCCACGAGGAGGCACTATCCTCAAGCGGAGATACAAATAATGAGTTTCCCGGTTTATTTGTGGCTGGGTTCGGTGCGGATTCACCCTCATATTTTGTTTGAGTCGTTGGCGTATGCGATGGCTTTCCGTTTATTAATCAAAAATGCTCGCAAAGATGCGATCGCACCCACGCAGCGCAGTTCGGTAATTGTCGGTGGCTTGGTTGGGGCGCTAGTTGGTGCGAAAGCGCTGGTTTTACTACAGCACATCGATTTAATTGGGAATAATTGGCAACTATTCTTTTTGGTTCTCCTTCAAGGAAAAACGGTCGTAGGGGCGTTACTCGGTGGATTGATTGGTGTAGAAATTACCAAGAAAATGATTGGTGTCAATCGATCTACCGGCGATGTTTTTGTTTATCCCTTGATTGTGGGAACGGCGGTGGGACGGATTGGCTGCTTTTTGACGGGATTAAGCGATCGCACTTACGGCATTTCCACTCAATTACCTTGGGGAGTAGATTTTGGTGATGGCATTCCCCGGCATCCGACTCAATTATATGAAGTTATTTTTTTACTAATTTTACTGATATTTTTACAAATTCGCAGCCGCTACCATCGGCAAGAAGGCGAATTATTTAAGTTTTACATGGTTTCTTATTTAAGTTTTCGCTTTTTCATAGATTTTCTAAAACCCGATTTTCACCCTATCGTGGGACTGAGCGCTATTCAACTTGCTTGTTTATTGGGGATTTTATATTATCGGAGCAGTATTCTAAAATTGTTCGTTTTTGAATCATCTAATGCAGTTTACTGTCAAGGGAAATCAAGAAAAAGTAATCATTCGCCTTCAAGGGATAAATAATCTCATTGCAGACGATTATTGGGATAGAAATTGGATTAATTCAGAAATTGAGATAATCTTACCTGGCTATCACGCTAATTTTTTGGGTGATATACGGACTGAGGAAATATTTAGTTTCTTGGAACAACTTAAAGAGATATCTCAAAGGCTATCTGGTATTGCAGAGCTAAGTACAATGGAAGGATTGATAAACCTAAAAGCAGAAATTAATAATTTAGGACACATCCAATGGACTGGAAAAACAACTTATCCAATTGGTAATGGCAACACTTTAACCTTTAATTTCTCTAACGATCAATCTTTTCTCTCAAATCTTATAACTGAGTTGCAAATGATAACGAAGCATTTTTCTATAATTGGAAACCTGTGAATCCATACACCTAGAATCAATCAGGAAAGCTGATCAACCGATTGTAATCATTTTAACAAAAAAATATATGCCTACTCGAAACTACCTTTTCTATGCTTTAACTAACAGCGTTTGCTCTAAATGTCTCGTCAAAGTAGAGGCAAAAATTATCTTTCGAGATGATTGCGTTTACCTGGTAAAGCACTGTCCTACCCACGGACATCAAGAAGTCTTAATTGCTGATGATATCGATTATTACAAACTCTCCCAGGAATTTATCAAACCAGGGGATATGCCGCTTAAATTTAATACTCCCATAAAATATGGCTGCCCCTATGACTGCGGACTTTGCCCCGATCACGAACAACATAGCTGTTTAACTTTAGTAGAAGTAACAGATCGCTGCAATCTTTCCTGCCCAATTTGTTACGCAGATTCGGGCACAGAAGAAGTTTCTCAACATTCCAGTCAATCCCGGCGTCATCGCAGCTTAGAGCAAATTGAAAGAATGATTGATGCGGTGGTGGCGAATGAAGGAGAACCCCAGGTTGTGCAAATTAGCGGGGGCGAACCAACGATTCATCCAGAGTTTTTTAAAATTCTGGATATTACTAAAAGTAAGCCAATTCGCCATTTAATGATCAATACCAATGGTATTAGAATTGCCAAAGACCGAAGTTTTTGCGATCGCTTGAGTCAATATATGCCCGGAATTGAAGTCTATCTCCAATTTGATAGCTTTGAGGCGGCAGCATTAGAGGAGTTACGTGGGGCAGATTTGCGAGAGATTCGGGAACAAGCGATCGCACATCTCAACGAGTTTAACATCTCTACAACTTTGGTCGTTACCTTGAAAAAAGGGCTAAACGACGGCGAAATCGGCAAAATTATCGAATACGCCTTGCAGCAGCGATGCGTGCGGGGTGTTACCTTTCAACCGATTCAGGCAGCAGGGCGTCTGGAGGGATTCGAGCATGAGCGCGACCGCTACACTCTCACAGAAGTTCGTCGCTCTATCTTACAGCAGAGTCCCTATTTTAAACCAGAAGATATTCTCCCAGTTCCTTGCCATCCCGATTGTTTAGCAATGGCTTACGCGCTAAAAGTTAAGGGCAAAGTGATACCCTTAACTGGGCTTTTGGAGCCAAATAATTTTGTAAAAATCATGCCGAATTCTGTTCTTTATGAACAGGATGATGAGCTAAAGCGAAATATTTTTAATCTGTTTTCCACTAGCCATTCACCCACATCTTCTGCAACCTCTTTAAAACAGTTACTTTGTTGCTTGCCACTACTACCTGTTCCTGAAGGAATTACCTACGAAAATATATTCCGAGTGATGATTGTACAGTTTCTTGACCCCTTTAACTTCGATGTCCGTTCTGTAAAACGTTCCTGCATCCACATTGTGCATCCCGATGGGAGGATTATTCCATTTGATACGTTTAATATGTTTTACCGAGAGGGAAGTGCTGGATATCACTTGGTTAATAATCGTCCGGCATTGGTTTAAGTGATATATAACCATTATTAACAACAAATATTAATTTGATTCAGCAGGAGTTTTATGGAACATCAAAATGAATTTCTTGGGGTACTTTCCGGAATGCTGTTGTTATTAGGTATGCATCTTATCGCCGGTCTAGCAGTATTTTTAGTAAGTTTTCCTATTGCTGCTTTGCTAGGAGGAGGATACGCTATTTTAATCGTTTGGGCGTTTTCTGCTATTTCTATATTCTTATGGCAGCTTTTATATGTGATTCCGCTTATTTTTTGGCTAAGACGGCGACAGCGACGGGCAATGGTGAAAGGGGTGATTATTTGTGCAGTTCTTACCGCTTTATTAAATGGGGGCTGTTATTTACTGTACTTTAGTTCTTTGTAAAACGCTATATCTTAGAACCCAACGATCTAGGAGCAAAAAGCTTATCTTTATAGGAACAAGATTATGAGGTCGATAAATGAAACTCCCGGAATAATTGGCGGTATATTCCTACTATTAGGAATAAATATTTTAGTTTTTGTTATTGTGGTATTTTTATCTGTTTTTACTACGGCTACTCCAATTTTGGGAATACCAATTCTTTGTATTGGTTTATTTCAATTTCTCTATGTAATTCCAATTAGTTTTTCTCTAAGACGGCAACAAAGATGGGGATTGATGAAAGGAGTGATTATTGGTGCAGTTCTCACTGCTTTACTCAACGGTGGTTGCTGGCTCTTAATCCTTTCGGTAAGCCGGTAAACATTATAATTCCCCGACCCAGCAGCACTATATTGAGTGGCTGCTATTCGCACCTTTCTCCCTCTTCTTTTCGATTTTGAAAGAGATAGGACGAGGCGATTGAGGCGTGAGGTTCGATGAAGATTGGCTATAAACAGAACGCATAGCTGGCGGCGTCTGGTCTTTAATCGGCGCTGGTTCGTCTTCGTGGCTTCGCAAAAAAGGAAAGCTAGATAGTTTGTCGTAGTTAGATGCGATCGCTAAAAACGCACCTCCCAGAATATACACCGGCAACGGCAGCGTGAACTGTTTCAACCACTGATAGATTTCTGCAAAGCCAAACAGCAGCAAAAAACTGGCAACCCACACTCTCATATTTCTACTCAACCCAATCCCAAAATTTATATCTCTATTAAAACCTAGATACCTAAAATAAAATGCGAGAGCCTTTTGTCAGTCTCTCGCGTCAGCAATTCACTTAGATAGCCTTTGCTAGAAGGCTTTGAACGCAATTGTAGGGACTCACGAGCGTGCGTCCCTACCCTTGGGGGTCTAGTTTATACTTTCGTCGCTGCCAACGGTTGGCTCTTTCCAGACGTTAACCGCTCGTAGGTTGCCCGCATCTTCAGACCGACCAGCACTTGGAACAAGCCAGTTCCGTTATTGGAGCCTGGATATTCCCGGTGCTTTAGCAAGAGTTCGGTCAGTTCCCCGTGGTACTTAGCGGCAGTCTTGCTGAGGTGGCTTTCGATATAGATGACTTCCTCTAGCTTGTCGAACTGACCATCTACTTCCAAAACGGACACCTCATGACCATAGTAAGAGTCTGGGCCATAGTACATCTTGATGCCAGGGTAGCCGCAGGTTAGCTTACGACCGCAGGGTCTCCAATCAATCGTAGACCCTTCATCAAATAGATAAGCTGGCTCAAAGCCTTCCACGCCATCGCGCTGAAGCAAGCGCACCCGCAGGATTTGACCTACCTTCTCTTCCTTGACTAATTGCGTCGGCAACACCTGGATCACAACGTCAGCGTGTTCCTTCTGCGGCTCGATGTAGGCAGTAAAATCTGGGCGGCGAGCGTTGATGGCAGCGAGTACGTCTTCGTATCGGTGCCCGCGCTCAGCCATATCCCGCTGAATCTTCCAGGCAATCTTAACGTCATCGCTGATGTCGAGATAAACGCTGAAGTCGAGGAGCGATCGCACCCGCTCATCATACAAAGGATGAAGCCCCTCAATCACAATAATATGGTTAGGATCGACTCGCTCTGGAGGATCGATCTCGCCGGTTTCGTGGTTGTAAATTGGCTTTTCAATGGACTGACCGTTCTTGAGCGCTTTGATCTGCTCGGCCATCAGATCGAAGTTATTCGCCTTGGGGTTCAGCGCCGTAATTCCAGTTTCTTTGCGCTGTTTCCGATCCAGGCTATGGTAATCGTCCAGGCAAATCACCGTGACGAAATCTTCCCCAAACAAATCTGTTAATCGGCGCAAAAATGTAGATTTACCGCATCCGGAGTCTCCAGCAACACCAATTAGAACCACGCGATCCAGCTGACTGGTCATAGCTTCCCTCTAACGCAAAAAATTTTTTCTCATTGAGTTTTAAGCAATCTAAATCCTCAGCCCGGAGGGCACCCCGTTGGTTACTCTTGCAGCTCTTGCGACACAGCAAGAAGGCATAACCAGTAGGAGCTTACAGCACCCTAGAGTAAGGCCCGTTGGGGAAGACTCAAGCTTCGTCCAGTAAGTATTTAATACTAGATGTTACACAGTATCTTACCAGAACGGGATAGACGCTACAAGCTAACCCCAGTGGAATCATCTCGCTCAGTATTTATGCTACGGCGTGCCGTGCATTTTTAGAAAGGAAAAATTAAATTGACTCAATGGAGACATTATTTAAATAAATTGCTGGCTACCCTAAAAAAAGCTAGCGTAGGGTTTCTCAGGTAGCCATCCGGCTACGAAGAATCTCCCTAACATTGGCAACGTTCACTATCCAGATTCGGTCATTGCCCTTTTTTACCTGCCCTCGGTTAGCAGAGCGATATGTGGTGGAAAGACCGCTTTGTAGCAGAATGTTAACAGAAGGTGGGTTCGGAGATATTTAAGAGCAATGTACAATTCCACAGCAGCCAACGGTACTGCCAATTCAGAATCTGGTAGCCGCGTCTTTGTTTATGAAGTGGTGGGCCTGCGTCAGAACGAAGCAACTGACAACGTAAACTACCCGATTCGTCGTAGTGGCAGCGTGTTTATCACAGTGCCCTACAATCGCATGAATCAAGAAATGCAACGGATCGCTCGTTTAGGCGGCAAAATTGTCAGCATCCACCCTCTGGGTGCTGACAACGGAGCGAATGGCTCTAAGGGTAGCTCCCCCAGCGCCCCTGCTGCGGCAAGCGTTACGTCCGGTGCAAAAGCGACGAATGCTCCTGCCACTTCACAAACCGTCGCACAGGACACTCAAGCACCAAAAGAGAGTAAGCCTATGACTCAAGCAAAGGAAAAAACGGAAAAAGATATTCCCGTTAATATCTACCGCCCGAATAATCCCTTTATTGGTAAGTGTCTGAGTAATGAAGAGTTAGTGGGTGAAGGTGGTATCGGCACCGTTCGTCACCTGATCTTTGACATCTCCCAAGGGGATCTCCGTTATTTAGAAGGTCAAAGTATTGGCATCATCCCGCCGGGAAATGACAACAAGGGCAAACCCCACAAACTTAGATTGTACTCGATTGCCTCGACTCGTCATGGCGACAACGTTGATGACAAGACTGTTTCCCTGTGTGTCCGGCAACTAGAGTACAAGCATCCAGAAACGGGCGAGATGGTCTATGGTGTTTGTTCCACCCATCTGTGCAATCTCCAATCTGGGGACGATGTGAAAATTACCGGGCCAACTGGTAAAGAAATGTTGTTACCAGAAGATCCGAATGTCAACGTGATCATGCTGGCAACCGGAACGGGTATTGCGCCATTCCGCGCTTACCTATGGCGGATGTTCAAGGAAAATGAAAGAGCAGTTAACACCGACTACGAATTCAAAGGTTTGGCTTGGCTCATTTTCGGGATTCCGACCAGCCCCAACATCCTGTACAAGGAAGAACTTGAAGAACTGCAACAGCAGTACCCTGAAAACTTCCGCCTCACCTATGCCATCAGCCGGGAACAGAAAAACCCCGAAGGCGGCAGAATGTACATTCAGGATCGGGTGGCTGAACACGCTGATGAACTCTGGAAAATGATTCAGCAAGAGAATACCCACACCTATATCTGCGGTTTGAAGGGTATGGAAGGGGGCATTGATGAAGCCCTCTCCGCCGCTGCTGCCAAGGATGGGGTGACTTGGAGCGAATACCAAAGAACGATCAAGAAGGCTGGTCGTTGGCACGTAGAAACCTACTAGGTTACTACTGGCTGGAAGTCCTGCCTAGTCGTCTCTCCTTGACTCTCATAAAAACCCAGTTTCTTAAAGAAACTGGGTTTCTCAGTTTGATGGCGATCGCTTCAAGCCAACTGGCGCGTCTGTCTTACCAGAATTGAAACTGGGAAGCAGGCGCGTCAATCCTTTGGAGGAAGGTTATTTTCCTGATTCATTGCAAGATATTCAGGCGTGGGCGTAGATTCGCACAGATGAATATCTGCAATGATTATTTTCTCTTGACAAAAGTCCTCAAAGGATATAAGCAAAGCAGTCAGTTGATCCAATGATGAGAATTAAGTTAAATTTAATTAAGTTCACGTTTAAGGTGCCAATGTTCGCCCTATAGGGACAAGCCTAAATGTCCTGGTGGTAGCAAATCCAGCTTTTGGCTGGGATTTTCTGCCTAAAGTCTTGCTCAATTAGGTAAAAAAAGGAATGTTTCAGTTCCTTCAATCAGCTCTCATCCCTTGTTTGTGATAACGCTTTATCTGCGCTGAATCTGCTTCTATTAGCCGTATCTAGAGACAACCGATTTATGAAATTTTCCTGGAGAATATTAGTACTTTGGACATTACCCGCCTTAGTCATAGGGTTTTTCCTCTGGCAAGGGGCATTTGCTGCTGCTCCCACCGATATGGGCAAAAACACTGCTAGTACCCGCATGACCTATGGGCGCTTTCTGGAATACCTAGATGCCCAAAGAGTTACCAGTGTTGACCTCTACGATGGGGGTCGGACAGCAATTGTCGAAGCCGTCGATCCGGATCTGGATAACCGCATCCAACGGCTGCGGGTAGATTTGCCAACAACTGCCCCAGAATTGATTGCTAAGCTCAGAAACGCAAATATCAGCTTTGATACCCATCCCGCTCGCAACGATGGAGCTATCTGGGGATTTTTGGGGAATTTAATTTTTCCAATTTTGTTGATTGCTGGGCTGTTCTTCCTATTCCGTCGCTCTAGCAACATTCCTGGCGGTCCGGGGCAAGCCATGAACTTCGGGAAATCAAAAGCTAGATTTCAGATGGAAGCCAAAACCGGCGTCAAATTTGACGACGTCGCCGGGATCGAAGAAGCCAAAGAAGAACTCGAAGAAGTCGTCACCTTCCTCAAACTCCCAGAGAAATTCACCGCCGTAGGTGCGAAAATTCCCAAAGGCGTCCTGTTAATTGGCCCTCCTGGAACCGGGAAAACATTACTCGCCAAAGCGATCGCAGGGGAAGCTGGGGTTCCCTTCTTCAGCATCTCCGGCTCGGAATTTGTGGAGATGTTCGTCGGCGTCGGTGCATCCCGCGTCCGGGACTTATTCAAAAAAGCCAAAGAAAACGCTCCCTGCTTAATCTTCATCGATGAAATCGACGCCGTCGGACGGCAAAGAGGCGCAGGAATTGGCGGCGGAAACGACGAACGGGAACAAACCCTCAACCAGCTCTTGACAGAAATGGACGGGTTTGAAGGCAATACTGGAATTATTATCATTGCCGCGACCAACCGTCCCGATGTTCTGGATTCGGCGCTGTTGCGTCCGGGACGGTTTGACCGACAAGTGATGGTGGATGCACCGGATCTCAAAGGGCGTCTGGCAGTTCTGGAAGTCCACGGACGGAACAAAAAAATTGCTCCCGAAGTTTCCTTAGAAGCGATCGCCCGACGCACTCCAGGCTTCACAGGTGCTGACTTAGCGAACCTGCTCAACGAAGCTGCCATTTTGACCGCTCGTCGTCGCAAAGACGCCATCACGATGATGGAAATCAACGACGCCGTTGACCGGGTGGTAGCGGGTATGGAAGGCACGCCACTGGTGGATAGCAAGAGCAAGCGACTGATTGCTTACCACGAAGTAGGACACGCAATCGTCGGTACCCTAGTGACCGACCACGACCCAGTCCAAAAAGTCACCCTCGTGCCACGGGGTCAAGCGCGTGGCTTAACCTGGTTCACTCCCAATGAAGATCAAGGCTTAATCTCCAGATCCCAGCTATTGGCACGCATTACGGGCGCTTTGGGCGGACGTGCGGCGGAGGAAGTCATCTTTGGTGATTCCGAGATTACTACGGGTGCTGGCGGAGACTTGCAACAGGTGACAGGGTTGGCACGGCAGATGGTGACGCGGTTTGGAATGTCTACCCTCGGCCCGCTGTCTTTAGAAAGCCAAAGTGGTGAAGTGTTCTTGGGGCGCGATTGGACGAGCCGTAGCGAGTATTCTGAGGAAATTGCTTCCCAGATTGATGTGCAAGTGCGGTCAATTGTTGCTAAATGCTACAAAGATGCCTGCAAGATCATGAGCGAAAATCGGGAAGTCATCGATCGACTCGTAGACTTGTTGATTGAGAAGGAAACCATTGACGGTGAAGAGTTCCGCCAAATTGTTGCTGAGTACACAGATGTACCAGAAAAAGAGCAATTTGTGCCGAGTTTGTAAATTGTCTTGAGTTTAGAGTTATGAACTAATTCATAACTCTTTAGGATATGGGGATGAGGTAGCTCATCCCCGTTTTTTTTATTTGTGCTGGGAGGAAGGTGAATGCGATCGCTACATCTTCTCATTAAAAATCTTGCGACTTGGTAGCACCCGCTTGCTTGAGTAATTCAATCACCTCGGCGTGTTGTCCACCTTTGTGATGCCCTTCCATAATGCCCAATTCAGCATATTCAAGAGGATTACAGAAACCTTCCGCATTCACATCTGCACCCGCTTCTACAAGAGCGCGAACAATCTCAAGATGTCCTGCGTAAGCAGCATCAAGTAGTGGATAAAAATAGCCTTCGCTGGTTCTTTTGTTTACGTCTGCACCCGCTTCAATCAGCATCCTCACGATTTCATCATGCCCCCTTGAAGCTGCATTGCATAAAGCGGTGCTATTCATCCTACGATTAATGTCCGCGCCTGCTTGAATTAACGCTCTAACCTGTTCGACATTTCCGTCAGAAGCTGCTTCAATTAAGGCAATTTCATTCATTCCCTCTTCTGAAGCACCCGCTTGTTTGAGCAGGCGAACAATTTTAGGATGTCTGTAACCCTCAGCCAGCATCATTGCTGTATTGCCATCATCATCTCTGGCATCCAGGTCTGCACCGGCTTCTATCAAAGCTTGTGTTGAATCGGCATAACCAGCGATCGCAGCACACATCAGAGCGGTACGACCATCCTTACCTTTGAGATTGATATTCGCCCCCGCTTCCACTAACATTTTGACCACTTCAGCCCGTTTTCCTGTTGCGAAAAAGCTTCCGGCTACGTGCATCAAAGCAGTTTTCCCCTCACCGAGTCCATCTTCTTCGCTCAAAATATCTAACTCAGCACCTGCATCAATTAGAGTTTGAACTACAGGAATATGAACGTAATGAGCCGCATACATTAAGGCAGTTTCACCGTTAGAGCCAATAGCATTGATGTCTATCTCCTTCTCAATGGCTGCTTTTACCGCTTCGACTTTTCCAAACATTGCCGCATCAATGGAATCTTCGACATCCTTCTTCTGTAATCGCTCCTTTTTCTTAACACCTTTCTCAATTTCTCTCTCCCCATACTTCCGGATATCTTCAGCAACTAAGGGATACAAATAGTCGTAGATTTCACGATGCCCGTTATAAGCTGCGTAGCGCAAAGGAGTATTAGAGCCTTCATACCAAGCATTAACATCAGCTCCTGCTTCTACCAGCATTTGCACCATCTTAAATTGACCGTTGTTAGCCGCTCCCATTAAAGCTGTGTAACTACCTTTGGGGTAGTTGATATCTACGCCAGTCTTCAGCAGAAGCTGCATGATTTCTATATTTCCATGTTCCGCAGCTAATGCTAGAGAAGAGCAACTAGTATCTCCTCCTAGAGGGTTAGCGCCTGCCTCAAGAAGAACTCGAACAATCTCAACTTGTCCATACTCAACTGCTATGCCTAAAGGTGTGAATTCAGAATTCAGGTCAAATCTATTAACTTCAGCACCAGCAGCAATGAGGGCGTGGACAATTTCAAGCTGTCCATGTTTGGCAGTAACTACAAGAGGAACCGGATCATCCCAAGCTGTTGGATTGACCTCAGCGCCTGCTATCAGCAAAGCTTTTACAACCTCAACATAACCGGAAGCGATCGCTACTATCAATGCCGTCTTTTCTTCCTCCTCATCAAAATTTTCCTCTTCGTCAAACTCTACACCTTCATCTTGGGAGGAGTTTTGCTGCTCATTGGTACCCGCACTACTGATGCTGTTTTCATCTGAGAAAGCATCAACGAACTGCGTAAAGCCTGCAAAAAAGCCTTTTGCTTGATCGGGGGCATCTTCAAGCGCTTCGCTTATCATCTCGCCTAAACTGGCATTTTCTGGTACGGATGACACAGAAATAGTTGGGTTAAACTTGAGACTTTTAGCTATTCCAGACTTAGCATTGACATTTGCCCCTGCCTCCAGCAATGCCTCCACAATGTCTAGATTTCCGATGCTAGAAGCTAACACCAGTGGATGTTGACCCCTGGAATAATTCTTGCGGTTAGCATCAACTCCAGAATCTAGAAGTTGATTGACTTGCTCGACATCAGATGACTGAATTGCCTCAAATAATCTTTCAATTTTGTTTTCAGCATTCACAAGTTTTCTGCACTCCAATATTGCACGGCGGGGGCATTGATGCCGATAGCGTAGCCCTGATTTGAGGCAGCATCTACCGTGATTTCACCAACAACAAAAAGGCTCCTATTGGAAAACAGGAGCCTTTTTATTTATCAGTTATAAGTCTCTAATTCAAAACTCAAACTAATTAGTCGAGGTCAGGCATAGATAGCACTGGCTCGGTTTCACGGTCAATTCCTTTCTCGAAACCAGCAGCAGCAGCGCGAGCGCGACCGGCGTGCCACAAGTGACCAACTAGGAAGAAGAAACCCATAACAAAGTGGAAACAAGCCAACCAAGAACGGGGAGAGACGTAGTTAAACGAGTTGATCTCCGTAGCAACACCACCCACAGAGTTCAGTGAACCCAAAGGAGCATGGGTCATGTACTCAGCAGCGCGACGCGCTTGCCAGGGTTGAATGTCATTCTTGATCTTGTTCAGGTCAAGACCATTGGGACCGCGTAGCGGCTCCAGCCAAGGACCACGGAAATCCCAGAAGCGCATTGTTTCACCACCGAAGATGATTTCGCCGCTAGGAGAGCGCATCAGGTATTTACCTAAGCCAGTGGGACCTTGTGCAGAACCGACGTTCGCACCTAAGCGCTGGTCGCGGATCAGGAAGGTCATTGCTTGAGCTTGAGAAGCTTCAGGGCCAGTGGGACCGTAGAATTCGCTGGGATAAACAGTGTTGTTAAACCAAACGAAGCAAGAAGCAATGAAAGCCATCAAGGACACAGCACCGATGCTGTAGGAGAGATAAGCTTCTCCAGACCAGATCAAGGCACGACGTGCCCATGCAAAAGGCTTGGTGAGAATGTGGAAAATGCCACCAGCAATGCAAATCAGACCAACCCAGATGTGACCGCCGACGACATCTTCCAGGTTATCAACGCTAACAATCCAGCCGTCGCCACCGAAAGGAGACTTGAGCAGGTAGCCGAAGATCACTGCTGGGTTGAGCGTAGGACTGGTAATGACGCGAACATCACCACCACCAGGTGCCCAAGTGTCATACAAACCACCAAAGAACATTGCCTTAATCACCAACAGGAAGGCACCAATTCCCAAGAGGATCAGGTGAATCCCGATAATGGTGGTCATTTTGTTCTTATCTTTCCAGTCGTAGCCAAAGAAACCGGAGTATTCTTCCAGAGTTTCCGGACCGCGAATTGCATGGTAAATTCCACCCAAGCCTAGAACGGCGGAGGAAATCAGGTGCAAAACACCAACGACAAAGAAGGGGAAAGTGTCGATCACTTCTCCACCTGGACCCACACCCCAGCCTTGAGAGGCTAGGTGAGGCAGCAGGATTAATCCCTGTTCGTACATCGGCTTTTCGGGCACAAAGTGAGCGACTTCAAACAAAGTCATCGCTCCAGCCCAGAAGACAATCAGACCAGAGTGGGCAACGTGAGCGCCCAACAGCTTACCAGACAGGTTGATTAGACGGGCGTTACCCGCCCACCAGGCGAATCCAGACGACTCTTGGTCGCGTCCGGCACCTGATACGAAACCACTATTAAATGACGTTTGCACGGGGTAAAACCTCTATTGTCATTAACCAAACAAGGTACCGACCTTAAGATTTTAAATTTTAGATTTTAGATTTTAGATGAATAATTATCCAAAATCTAAAATCCAAAATCCAAAACATTACAGAGCGTTACCGCGAGGCAGAACCTCTTCAGGGAAGATAAAGTTCTCGTGGGGTTGATCCTGAGGAGCCATCCAAGCCCGGATGCCCTCATTGAGCAGAATATTCTTGGTGTAGAA